>JBBSPH010000118.1:0-7366 GCA_038258985.1 Flavobacteriales bacterium | reverse complement strand
GTCAAACTGCGTGATGCCGTATTGCTTGAACAGCTGCACGCGATCATTCTTGCGGATGGTGTCAACCGGATAATCTGCGATCACCTCCAGCGCGCCCATCGCCTGCTGGATAGGGAAAATTACAAGATCTTGTGCGGTTGCATCGACCGTTATCTGGAGTTTAATCTCCTCACCCATCATGATACTATCACGGTCAATTGTAGTAGTGATTTGGGTCGCAGATTGCGCCATCGCCGTCGTGGCAGCACATAAAAATAAAATGTAGGATAGCAATCTTATCATCGTCTCTTAAAGTATCCCAATAGTTTAGTAGTGTAATTATCTCTCGTTTCCAGGTCAATCGCACCGCTATCGGCTTTGGTAAAAGCAGTCTTGAAGTAAGCCGCATTTTCTTTGTGGTATGCCGCATATTTTGTACGAACAGATCTGGATCCCGTGTTGATAATGCGCTGTTTTCCCGTTTCTTGATCTACGAAAGGCACTAATCCCATTGCGGGCAACTCTTCCTCTCGCTTGTCATAAACCCGAATTCCCGTCACATCGTGCTTGCGACCAACGATCTGCAAAGCTTTTTGATAGCCGCTGCTCATAAAGTCAGATAGAACAAAGACGATGGCTTTTTTCTTGAGCACGCCACCCAAATATTCCATCGCTGCGCCTATGTCGGTCGTGTTGTTCTGCGGTTTGTATTCCAGCAATTCGCGAATGATCCGTAGAATATGAAACTTCCCTTTTTTCGGTGGAATGAACAATTCGACCTGGTCAGAAAAAAGTAGTAAACCTACTTTATCATTATTCTGCAATGCACTAAAAGCAAGCGTTGCGCTGATCTCTGTAATAATCTCGCGCTTCATTTGTTCCTGCGTTCCAAACAAGGTAGAACCGCTCACATCTGCCACCAGCATCAAGGTTAATTCACGCTCTTCTTCAAAAACCTTGATATAAGGTTCTGAATATCTAGCGGTAACGTTCCAGTCAATATTACGCACATCGTCACCATACTGATATTGACGCACCTCGCTAAAGGTCATCCCACGGCCTTTGAATGCGCTGTGATACTCACCTCCAAAAACGGCATCGCTCAACCGCCGAGTCTTGATCTCGATCTTGCGTACTTTTTTAAGGAGTTCTTTTGTATCCATTTTGCTCGCGCTGCTCGCAGTATTTGGTAGTTAGTACAAAGTATTAAGACTTTGATGTTATGTTTTCACTCGGGCGCTAGCCCATTGCCTTCGGTATTTCCCCAAAGGGGAACTATTCATCCAAATGCCTTTTTGAAGTTTCTTCCCTTTGGGAAGATGTCCGCTAGGACAGATGGGATCATGCTATTTCATTCTAAACTTTAGTGCAAACCGCTTCTCGACTGTCGCTCGAAGTGGTTATGAGCATTATTTTTTTATTTGGGATTTGCAACTTAAAATTTAAACTACTGAACTGTTCTCGACTGCGCTCGAACTGAAATCATTTTTAGAATTTGGAACTTGAGATTTGGAGTTTAGGGCGCAGCGATCTACGGTACCTCAATCGTATTCACGATCTTGTTCACGATATCCTCCGTCGTGTAGTTCTCAGCTTCCGCTTCATAAGTGATTCCGATACGGTGGCGCAGAACGTCTAGCACTACGGCGCGAACATCTTCTGGGATCACGTAACCACGGCGTTTGATAAATGCATAGCATTTTGCGGCTTTGGCTAGGTTGATGGATCCACGCGGCGATGCGCCGAAGCTGATCAACGGCTTCAAATCAGGCAAGTTGTACTTGTCTGGATAACGGGTGGCAAAAACTATATCGAGTATATATTTCTCGATTTTCTCATCCATATAAACCATTTCCACAGCATCTTGAGCGCGTAGGATTTGCTCTGGCGTAACGACTGGATTGGGTGTCGGGAAATCTTTCTTGAGATTTGCCCGCATGATAAATTGCTCGTCAGCGATCGACGGGTAATCAATCACGGTCTTGAGCATAAAACGGTCCATTTGTGCTTCTGGTAGTGGGTAAGTTCCTTCTTGATCCACAGGGTTTTGGGTTGCCATTACCAAGAATGGACGGTCCAATTTGAACGTTGTATCACCTATGGTTACCTGCTTTTCCTGCATCGCTTCTAGTAGTGCAGATTGCACTTTGGCAGGTGCCCGGTTGATCTCGTCTGCAAGGACAAAGTTAGCAAAAATAGGTCCCTTGCGTATGGCAAAATCGGCATCCTTCATGTTATAGATGAGCGTTCCCACAACATCTGCTGGCAGCAAGTCTGGCGTAAACTGGATCCTGGAAAAACTCGCGCTTACACATTGGGATAGTGTTGTTATCGCAAGTGTTTTTGCAAGTCCCGGCACACCTTCTAAAAGAATATGTCCACGTCCCAGCAGCCCGATCAACAAACGGTCGATCATGTATTGTTGACCCACAATCACCTTGTTCATTTCGGCAACCAGCGGTGTAATAAAGGCACTTTCTGCCTGTACCCTGTCATTTATACCGGCAATATCTACCACCGTATTTTCCTGATTCATACGTTCAAATTTTGTACTCGTTTCAATTTCTAAAAGTAGGTTTTCTACTGTGGCTGCCGCCCAAATTTGCGCTAAAATAAAAATCATGCACAGATCTTACAAACTATGAATGAAGTCTTTTTTGATTCCGCTTTCGCGAAAGCGAAACAACCCAACAAACAGTTGATAAGACGATAGGTACGGTCAATAGTTTAATAGATTCATTGCAAGTGGTTTCTTTTTACCTTTACTAAAATGGAAAATATGAAAACCGTAATGATCACCGGCGCAACCAGCGGTATAGGCCTTGCCACAGCAAACCTTTTGGCAAATCGTGGTTTTAAGCTGGTATTGTGCGGTCGCAATAGTGAAAAATTAGGCGAACTCCAGAAAGATTTAGGTGAAAAAACCGAAGTGACCACACTCGAGTTTGATGTGCGTGATAAAGTCGCCGTCGCTGACAAAATTTCAGGATTACCGTCCCATTTTCAGCAGATTGATGTATTGATCAATAACGCAGGGAACGCTCATGGACTGGATCCCATCGACACGGGAAGTCTGGACGATTGGGATGCGATGATGGATATTAATGTGAAAGGTTTACTGTATGTAAGCCACGCCGTGATCCCCCAAATGAAGGAGCGCAAATCTGGACACATCATTAATATAGGGTCCACCGCAGGCAAGGAAGTTTATCCCAATGGTAACGTCTATTGCGGTAGCAAACACGCTGTAGATGCTATCACGACTGGAATGCGACTGGATTTGAATCCTTATACCATTAGAGTTGGAGCCGTAAATCCTGGATTGGTTCAAACAGGCTTTTCAGAAGTACGCTTTAAAGGCGATACAGAACGTGCAGAAAAAGTCTACCAAAACTTTGAACCACTACAACCACAAGATGTTGCTGATGTTATTCATTTTGCTATAACACGACCAGCTCACGTGAACATTGCAGATTTAACAATGATGTGTACGGCGCAGGCGAGTAGTACGATTGTGAATAAAGATTGATTTCTTTTTCATAAGGGTGGACTTAAGTCCACCCTTATGAAAAACATAACGTGTAAACTCCTTTCCTAGAAAAAGGAAAGGGGAGAATTCTGATGTTGCGATAGCAATTCAGAAGACGGATAGGTTGAAGGTCCGCTGAGGATTAGTTCAGTTTAGAGATATCTATAGACATCAATGCAACTTCAACCACTCCTGATTCGCTTTCAGCAAATCTGACCTCGCCTGTTCTCAGGCGAGGAGTTTTAAAAGTTGAACTATGAAAAAACTATTTCTCTTATTGTTCCTACTGGCGGCAACTTCCTGCCAGAAAACGCTTGAACCAGACGTGGAGAATATCAACTCGATCTTTGCCACGCAGGATTTTCAAATCAAGTTTGCGATGGGCAATGGCGATGAATACCGGATGGGATTCCTAAATAACGAGATCGCCTATTTCAGCCCGCAAGAAACGATGCGCCGCGAACTTTCCTATGATGATGTGCGATTGATCAATACCTTTGTTCAGAATTGCTACCGCGATTCTGAAACTGAACTCGAACTCGAACCTGAAAACGAAATGCAGATGAGTAATTCGAGCACGATTGAAATTTATAATGATTCCAAAAAGGTGGTTTTCACTACGGGAAATTATCATAGCGAATTTGAACAACTGCTCACAAAACTGAATTTACCTTATGTATCCACTACGCCGAAATAGAAGATTGCGCGCCAGCGCTGCCATACGTTCTATGGTTCAAGAAACCATCATCTCGCCGAATGATTTTATCGTTCCGCTATTTATTGTGGAAGGTAAAGGAGTTAAGGAAGAAATCGCAAGTATGCCCAACTACTACCGATTTAGTCTGGATTTGCTGGCGGTGGAAGTGAAGGAGCTTTGGAAAATGGGATTGAAAAGTGTTTTGCTATTTGTCAAAGTTCCCGATAACTTAAAAGACAACAAGGGAACCGAAGCTTTGAATAAAGACGGCTTGATGCAGCGTGCCATTAAAACGGTAAAAGATGCTGCACCAGAAATGTATGTAATGACTGACGTTGCGCTGGATCCTTATTCCAACTATGGTCATGATGGTATTGTGGAAGATGGTAAGATCATCAATGACGCGACCAATGAAGTGCTTGCACAAATGAGCGTTTCCCACGCACATGCGGGTGCCGATATGGTCGCACCCAGCGACATGATGGATGGTCGCATTCTTTATATAAGAGAAGCGCTGGAAGAAAATGGATTTACGGACACGGGCATCATGAGTTACAGTGCCAAATATGCCAGTGCTTTCTACGGCCCATTTAGGGATGCGCTGGATAGCGCGCCAGGTTTTGGCGATAAAAAAACCTACCAGATGGATCCCGCAAACCGTACAGAAGCCATTAAAGAATCGCTTATGGATATTGATGAAGGAGCTGATATCTTGATGGTAAAACCAGGATTATGCTATCTAGATATCGTTCGCGATTTAAGCAACGAAGTTGAACTTCCCATTGCGGTTTATCAGGTAAGTGGGGAATATGCGATGCTTAAAGCCGCTGCAGAAAAAGGCTGGTTGGACCACGATGCCGTGATGATGGAACAGGTTACCGCCATTAAACGTGCCGGCGCAAGTTTAGTTGCTAGTTATTTTGCTAAGGATGTGGTGAGGGTTTTGGGATAGATGCTATTTCCCAAAAACTTAACGGCCACCACCACAAGGTTTCCCTATTTTTACCACAAAACAACTCACCATGGGATTATTGATCCTCTACGCCGTAGTTTCCATCTTTTTCTCCTTTGTGTGTTCTATACTTGAAGCAGTGCTGCTTTCTATTACACCCAACTTTATCAAGATGAAAACCGCCGAAGGCGCTACCTATACTACTGCATTAACCCAGCTTAAAAACGATGTCGATAAACCACTTATCGCGATCCTAACGCTCAACACACTGGCGCACACCGTGGGCGCAATCCTAGTAGGCGTGCAGGCAGAAAGTATGGTGGGCGAAGGTTTTCAAGCAGCGGTTTTGGGCATTCCTCTAGTTGGTGTGGTTTCCGGAATCATGACGGTTTTAATCCTAGTTGTTTCTGAAATTATTCCTAAAACCATTGGTGCGACCTACTGGCAAGATCTGGCCGGATTCTCCACTAAGGTGTTGGTCGGCATGGTTGCCGTTCTCAAGTACACCGGGATCCTTTGGGTGCTACAATTGACCACAAAAGCCATCGGGAAAAGCGCACACATGAATACGATTACCCGTGAGGAATTTATCTCGATTACTGAAACTGCCGAACAGGAAGGTGTTTTCCACCCATCGGAAGGTCAGTTTATCAAAAGCTTGATGAATTTCAACAAGATTAAGGTCAAGGATGTTATGACTCCGCGATCCGTCATGTTTATGGCGCCGCAGACCATGTTGATCAAAGACTTTTTTGATGCTGATAAGGAACTTCGGTTTTCTCGCATTCCTATTTATGGAAAAAATCGCGATGATATCACCGGTTATGTGCTGAAAGACGCAATTCTGGAAGACATTATCCACAACAAACCCGCCGAAACCCTAAGCGACCTGCGACGTGAAATTGCACTGGTGCGGTATGATTTACCCATCCCAAAATTATTTGACCAAATGATTGCCAGTAAGGAGCACGTTGCCCTGGTATTAGATGATTATGGTAGTGTTCAGGGCATGGTGACCATGGAGGACATTATTGAAACCATGCTGGGACTGGAGATCATGGACGAGAGCGATAACGTAGAGGACATGCAGATGCTCGCGCGCAAGAATTGGGAAAAGCGGAGTAAGAAGTTGGGTATACAGCAAGATCCCGATGCGCCCTTGCCTGAAGGTAACTAAAAATGCTCAACGGTATAAAGCATGAATTTTAAAATGGCGATGTTTTTTCCGCTTTCTTTTGAGTTCGCTTTCGCGAAAGCGAACTCAAAAGAAATTTATGCCGCATTTTTTGCGGCACGAAGCGAACTACCCACTTACCGTGCACATCAATTATCTATTCTACAATACCCGAGTCCATCATGTAATTGACGATCGCTTCTTTCATCAATAAGGATTGTTCACCGGCCTTGAGTGGCGGCAAATTTTGAAGCACGTTATAATGCGGCCATTTTTCTTCATCAAAATGAGAGAATGCATAATATCCATAAGGCTCTAACACACGACAAATGGCGATATGCATCAATTGGTACTTTTCATCTTTTTGAAACTTGCGGTGCAATTGTCCCAACTCTTGAACGCCTATCATAAATAGGATCGCATCTAGATCCATCGCCTCTCCATCGCTGAAGCGGGTTTGAAAAAAACTAGTTGTGCGTTCCCATCGTTCCTTAAGTTGCTCGTCTCTCGCCATAGCGGCAAAGGTACATTTCAAATGCATACACGTAAACTTTTTTCATTAGGGTGGTGATAGATTCACCATATCCAACCCATCACATCAAAAAACGGCTGTTCCATCTGGAACAGCCGTTTTCATAGTTTTAGTCTTATGTCCTATGTCACATCAATTGCTGCAGCAATTGATGCAATCCTATGTCAAACATCGGTCGTCAATCGTCGACGAGTCAACAGTCAAAATCATCAAGAATTCATCAACTCCTCAATCTCATCTGCTTCAATAGGAATATCGCCCATCAAGTTGGTTGGATCTCCTTTTTCCTGAATAACAACATCATCCTCCAGTCGAATACCAAAACCTTCTTCCGGAATATAGATGCCTGGTTCAACAGTAAATACGTTTCCTGCCTGCATGGGTTCCCACAGCAAACCATAATCATGGGTATCGAGTCCTATGTGGTGGGACGTTCCGTGCATAAAGTATTTCTTGTAGGCTGGCCAGTCCTTGTTTTCATTTTGAACATCTGCCCTATCTAG
>JBBSPH010000117.1:0-7449 GCA_038258985.1 Flavobacteriales bacterium | reverse complement strand
GGATTAAACTTTAGACCATCTTTCTCTAGACAACAGCGCAGTGCGAGAGACTTTGCGGAGTTTGGTAGAACCTACAATTTTCTTCCATCACGTCACAATCAATTTAGTAGCGATTTAACGGGTCAACCGGTAGGTAGTTATGCACATGCGAGACATTTTACTAATCTTCCTTTCTCATTTATTGACGAGACCGGAGCACAACGAGATTATGTTCAGAGCAATATATGGAGTACCAATAACAATAATCCATTAGCAAGAATAGAAGGAGAGGAGCAATTACGCTATGAATATAGATTTATCGCGGACGGAAGGTTGGATTGGAAAATAGCAAAAAATTTGAATTACCGCGGTAGCGTTGGAGCCTACTTCCGTTTGAGAACAGATGAGCGCTTTCAAAACTCCCTTGCAGATGCAAATGGTCAATCAGAGGGTGAAGATGTTAATGGAATTAGAAATCGTGTAATTACCGAACATACATTAGATTATGATTACAAAACAGGTAAACACAATTTCAGTGGATTAATAGGTGGAACTTACGAGTATACCTTTTTGAAGACCTCTAGTTTAGCTGGTAATAACTTCCCCACAGACTTCATTCAGACTATCAATGCTGCAACACTAATTAATGCCGATGACAGTTTTTCCTTAAAAGAGGAAATAGGTTTGCTATCTGGACTTGCTCGAATAAATTACAACTATGACAACAAATATTTACTGTCATTTGCTGCAAGGGTAGATGGTAGTTCTTTATTTGGACCTGAGAATAAATATGGTTTTTTCCCTTCAGCAAGCGCTGGTTGGAACATTCATAATGAAGACTTTTTTGGAGAAAATATTTCTTTTATAGATCAGTTTAAGTTAAGAGGTAGCTTTGGAGTTGTTGGAAATAATAACATTGACAATTACTCATTCACTAATCTGCTTTTTCCAGCAAATTATTCTTTGGGATCAGGAGGTGGATCCATTGCTTCCGGTCTAGCAGAGAATGGAAACACATTAGCTAATCGCAGTATTAGTTGGGAGCAAACCAATTCCTTTGATTTCGGGTTGGATGCATCAATTCTCGACAAGCGTGTTTCGTTAACCGTCGATTACTATTACGCCATCACTCAGGATCTGTTGCTTAATCAAAACATATCTTATGCCACTGGAAGAGATAATTTTATTAATAATATCGGGAAACTACAAAACAAAGGGATAGAATTTGTGCTTACGACAGACTTCGATTTTGGAGACTTCAACTGGGTATTTTCAGGAAACATAAGCGCGAATAAGAACAAACTAATATCTCTAGGCGGTGAAGAGCAGTTTATCAACAATGGAGAACGTGAGGATCAATATATTTCAAGAGTAGGAGAAGAGGCGATTCAGTTTTTTGGTTACCGATCAATTGGCGTATGGCAAAGTCTAGAGGAAATTGCCAATAACCCGAGTTCACCGGAGGATGCTCCAGGAGGTATACGTGTTGCAGATATCAATGGCGATGGAATCATAACTACTGCAGATAGAACAACTACCGGAAGCCCTTTTCCAGATTTTACTTGGGGAATTAGCAACACATTCAAATACAAAGGTTTTGATCTCTATTTCTTATTGAATGGAAGTCAGGGTGCTGAGGTATTTTATGGCGATGGTTTCTATCTAGAGCCTAGAGCTATCCATTCTGATTTTCTTACCAACAGATGGGTGGATCAAGACATTCCAGCATCATTACCTACTGGTAGAAATGGACGCGAATGGACAGCCACAGATTACTTGATTCAAGATGCCAGCTACATCTCTTTACGAGAAACAGTTATAGGATACACGTTTAAAGACAAAATAACCAGCACTCTAGGTGTAGATTCCATGAGGTTATTTGCCTCGGCTCAAAACTTGCTATACATTTTTGCTGATGATTATTACGGGAACAATCCAGAAGAACTGAGAAGTAGCAGTCAATATGCCTCTCCATTAGTTTCTGGTTACCAAAGAGGTGCTGATCCATTGTCTAGACAGTTTGCAGCAGGAATCGACATTACATTTTAATTGATATGAAGACTATGAAAACATATATTTTAAAAGCAGTATTCATCGCAATAGCCGTAACAGCTTTTCAGTCGTGTGATGACCCCATTGATCTCGAACCGATATCTGACATAGGTACCGATCGTTTTTACCAGAATACGGAGCAGGTAAATCTTGCCGTTGTAGGTATTTATAGTTCCTTGCAATTGAAACAACTGGATGAATGGATTGTTACAGAAATGCGCAGTGATAATACACAATTGAGCGATCGAAATTCAGAAAACGCAAACATCCCGTACAGACAATTGGATCGATTTGTCTCAAATCCATTGAATGAATTTACCGCTAGTTATTGGAGAGCATCTTATAAAACGATTGGTTTAAGTAATAATGTGCTTGAAAATTTGGCCGTCGTTACCGATCCCGACCTAGCAATTCAATATGAAGCGGAGGCTCGTTTTTTGAGAGGTTACTCCTTATTTAATCTTGTACGTTTATATGGAGGTATTTTTGTGATTACAGAAACCGTTACTCCACAAGAAGCAAGAAATCTTGAACGTAAAAGTATTGAGGAGGCGTATGCAGTAATTCTTGAAGATCTTGAGTTTGCCTATGCAAATCTACCGGCAAACTTTACAGGTAATCAGATAGGTCGCGCTACTAAATGGGCGGCAGGAGTAGAGTTAGGTAAAGCGCTTTTATCACAACGTGATGCATCGAGTAATACTAGAGCAGAAGTTGTACTGCGCGATGTAGCTACTCAAAGCGGCGGCAGACTGTTACCTAATTACAGTGATGTATTCAGTGCAAACAATGAGTATAATGAAGAAATATTCTTTGCCGTGAGGTATCAATCAGGTTTGGTTGGTCTAGGTTCGCCATTCCCTAATTTATTTGCTCCAGTACAAAGCGGGAATGCCGTAGTTTTTGGAAACGGTAGGAGTTTCAATTCACCCACGAGAGGAATGGTGGATATATATGAAAGTAATGATCCCAGAAGAGACATAAATCTTGCTACTCAATACATAAAGACGAATGGTGATATTGAAACAGCAGATATATTTATAACTAAATACAATAGCACGTTTTCAAATGAATTTGATTCTCCCAATGATTGGGTAATTAGCCGTTATGCTGACGCTATTCTTTTACTTGCCGAAGCTATTAACGAAAATAATGGAGCACCTACTGGAGAAGCCATAGGGTATCTAAACGCTGTTAGAAATAGAGCGGGTCAGGGTGATATTCCTGCTAGCCAGGTTGGATCCTTTTTTGACTTCAAACTCGCATTAGAAGTAGAGCGTCGCAAGGAGTTTGCATTTGAGAACCAAAGGTGGTTTGACCTCTTGCGTACCAATAGAGCAGTTGTAGTGATGAACAATCATTTTGCTACAGACCCACAGTACAACGATCCAACGGCACCGTTCTTTTCCACACCACCGATCCAAGAATTTCAAACTTTGCTCCCTATTCCACAATACGAGATTGACTTGAACCCCAGCGTTGCTCAAAATATAGGCTACTAATGAAAAAGAATCTGGTTGCCTGTATTGCATTGTGTTTTGTTTTCGCTTTCGCGAAAGCGCAATTAAAACAGGTTAAAAACTCAAGCGAACTCAAGTCTGCAATAGCTGCGGCTGTGCCTGGCGATACTATTGTCATGCTCGATGGGGAGTGGAAGGACGCCGATATCAAGTTTGAAGCCATGGGTAGTTCCACCAAGCCTATAGTTTTGAGAGCTAAAACCCTTGGTGCGGTTCGGCTTACTGGCTCAAGCGCATTGCGCATAGGCGGAGATTATCTGGAAGTGCATGGGTTGTGGTTTGATGGCGGCGATGCGGGTGGTGACCACGTCATTCGATTTGAGACGAGTTCATCCAAACCTGCACGTTACAGTAGGGTTTCAAATACAGCGATTACAAACGTATCACTTAAAGATAGAGACTCGACAAACTATTATGTATCCCTGCATGGAATTAACAACCGTGTGGACCACTGCTCGTTTATAGGCAAGGGAAACAAGGGGCCAACTCTCGCTGTGCGTTTAAAGGATAGCGAAAACAATCAACATAGAATAGATCATAATTACTTCGGAGAGCGTCAAGAACTTGGTATCAACGGCGGTGAAACTATACGCATAGGTACATCAACCTATTCAAAAACTAGCTCCCGCACCATTGTTGAGAATAATTTCTTTGAAAAATGTAATGGTGAGATTGAAATAGTTTCCGTAAAATCTGCTAACAATATCATTAGAAACAATCTTTTCCTAGAAAGTGAAGGCACCATCACACTACGGCACGGTGACTTTAACCTAGTCGAGGGTAATATTTTTATAGGTAACAATAATGATAAAACTGGAGGAATACGGGTTATCAATAAAGGTCACTTAGTTCAAAACAACATCATGATAGGTATTAAAGGCACAGAATACCGTGCTCCGTTATCAGTAATGATGGGTATACCTGATGGACCATTAAATGGCTATGATCCAGTTATAGATGCTATTATACAGAACAATACTATTATTAATTCTAGTCCAGTAGCACTAGCCATAGGTACTAGAGAGAATGCAACTGTTGCACCTAGGTCCACCCTTTTTGCAAACAATTTGATCTATAGTAACGAGGCGGGAACCGCGATCGAAAAGTTTGATGACATTTCTGGCATTGAGTTCAAGGGTAACAAAATCAACCCATTGCTCAAATCTAAATTTAAAGGAGTAGATGTAGTCGAGTTCGAGATGGTAGAGGCCAATAATATATTAATTCCAAATGAAGAAAGTAACGCTGTTTTGCAAGGGGTTACCACAAGTCCCAAAGCTAGGACCGATGCAACTGGAGCACTGCGATCTGCAATTATGGCGGGTGCAATTGTTCCAGGAAACTTCAAGGTACCGATTGCACTAGCGCAGGAATTTGGTACAAGTTTCGTAAGTCTAAATGATTTGCGCAGTACGATAGTTGCACCAGCGGCAGAAACTGTTACTGTTGCGCCTGGACCAAAAACGCTCGAAAAGGCAATAAAAAAGGCTAGCGGCCCACTGACAATTATTCTTCAAGAAGGAGAATACGGTGTAGACAACGGAATGAAAATTTTGAACGACATCGCTATTCAAGGTGCTGGTAGAGACAAAACGATTCTTAAGATTGTTGACGACGCAGATAAAGCGCCACAATATTTCTTTAGAGTGGAGGACAAACTGAGGCTTAAAATTTCTGGAGTAACCATCGATGGAAGTTTCAAACAAGAATCAGTAAAATATGCTGTTTCTTCTCCTAGCGAGGGAGTCTCAGCAGTCTATTCTCTATTTCTGTATGATGTCAAATTGGTAAACTTTAAGGATGAAAATGGGGCTGCATTTAAGGCTTACAAAGGCACTATGGCAGATACGATCTCGATCTCAAATTCAATCATAATGGATAGTTTTAGAGGTTTGAACCTTTCCTATGAAAAAGATGGAACAGGAAAGTACAATGCGCAGCACATCATTCTAAGGAATACAGTCTTTAAAAATATGGAGCAATACGGTATCTACTTTTTACGTGAGGGTAGTGGAGCTGCTGGTAATGGCGGTAATCTAATTGTTGATCATTGTGTTTTTTACAATGTTGATAACAATGAGAAAGGACGTATCATAAGAGTAGACGGAATCGAGAACGTACTTATAAGCAATACGGTCATCGATGCTAGCCCAAATACAGAAAGTATCGTCCGACTAGATGGAACCAAACAGATTATCGTGAACTCAATCATTAATAATTCTAGCAGAATCAAGCTATCAAACAATGCTCAAAGCAAAAATGTTGAGTACAAAGATCCCAAATGGGACAGTTTGGAAAGCTTTACGATTAAAACAGATTCGCCTCTGAAAGGAGCTGGGACAGACAAAAAAAATATTGGATTAACAGAAAATAAATGAAAATGAAAAATATATTCACTCGCTGTCTTATGATAGCTCTTCTAATTTCCACTGGAATCGCTTGCGATGCCGATACTGAAATTGACCAGACGGTAGACCAGATCAAATCTGCGCAACCTACCATTACCGACATTAGCCCAGCTACCGCTCCGGTAAACTCTACGGTAACCATTGAGGGAACTTTTTTGAATTTCGCCACTAAAGCTTTTATTGGTGATGTGGAAGCACAGATAACTTCCAGAATAACAGGCCAGAGGTTACAAATAAGAGTTCCCAACAATGCTGTTGCAGGTACTATTCGAATCGTAACAGAACAGGAGAAAGAAGCAATGAGTACCCAAAGACTGGATATTACTTACCCAGTTCCTACAATTACAGGTACAATAGCTACTGATGGATTGGTTAATTCTACTATCAGTTTAGAAGGGACTGATTTGATTTCCGTGACCGATATTAAATTTGGCACCGTCAGCGGGTCAATTGAATTTCAAGAATCACAAGCTTTAGTGGTTCGTATTCCCAACAATCCAGGGATTAGAGATATTACCTTGACATACTTAAGTACCACAGGTGCCATAACCCAAACAATCGCGACTGGATTTGAGGTGATTTTACCACAGCCTACTATTGGTGGATTTCCAGGAGTTTTGAGCAGGGATAAAGAAGTAATTGTTTCAGGTCAAGATATGAACCTTATTACATCTGGATCCTTGGAAGGACGTGCGATAACATTTACTTCCCAGACACCAACCGAGGTTCGATTTATGGTCCCTGCAGGCATAGCAACTGGATTTGTTGATGTTGTTTTAAATTTTGATGGTGGTGGAATTATTGAGAGAAATGATATACCCTATGTCAATGGGCAATTTGCACAGATCTATGAATTTGATAGCAATGGTATTGATGTGATGGCAACTGAAAGTGCCAGAAATCCACAGCCAATACGTTCTATAAATGGTAATGTAGAGCAACCTCCTTTCCCAGGTGTTCAGTATTTTGCTTCTGAATTAATACAAGTCACAGGTAGTACTCAGATTCGTCCTAGAATGCATGAGACTGCTACTGCGGCTACGGCAGATATATTAAATGCTGGTAACTACAGCGATAATCCTGTCCTACATTTTTGGATGCACACAGAAAACACGGAACCTAACTTTAATATTTACATTGGAGGGACTGGTAGCGCTAACAGAAGATTGTTGGGCAACTATCAAAATTTGGGACCTAACAATGACATTACTCCAGATCTAGGCGAGTGGAATCTTTACGCAGTACGATTAAAGAATTTCATTCCCAATGTCGGTAGTACGGCTGGAACTTTTGAACTTAGAATAGCTAGGGGATCAGATACCGGTGGTCCCGCGGGCAGTGGTTCTAAATTCTTTAATTTTGACTGGTTCATCGTCACTGATAAGGTGCTTACAGAATTTGATGCTATTGATGTGACAGATGATTTTGGTTCTGCTGGATAGGATAATTCAATAGAAATTCTAGAATATAACATATTTAACGGCAGCAAT
>JBBSPH010000116.1:0-7464 GCA_038258985.1 Flavobacteriales bacterium | reverse complement strand
GTTGGATTTCATCGCGGCAAACTCATAGTTCTCCGCCATGTTCCCGAAAACCATGATGGAGGCAAGTAATATACTGAGTGGTAATGCCAAAGGAACAATCACGGGCACCGTGTACATCATGAACTTGACAATCGTGATCGAATCAATGTCCTTACCAGCAATATCCTTGATGTACAGCCAGATCGCCTGTAAAATCAAAATAAACATTAACACAATAAAGACGCTTAAAAACGTCTTTATAAATTGTGTCAATATGTAGCGATCAAGTATTTTCAATCTAGTTCATTTCTTCAATATCCCAGCCCTTGTATTGGCTGGCATCAAAGATAAAACTGTTTTTTGGTAGCGGTTCATTCGTCTTCAAAGACTTTAGGGTAAAAGTAATAACCGTCCCGCTGCGTTCCGTGATGATGGTGTTGTAAATATGTTTTGTTATCACGTCAATTCCTAACAATATGCTCTTGTAATCAGAGCCAGATTTGATGGGCTTCAATTTTACATACTGGATTTTTCTACCCTTTACGTTTTGGATGATATCTAATTCTTTCGTGTAGCCTTTTTGGTAAAAAGTCATTATGTTGGAAGGGTTGATCATCTCGCTACCATCGTTATTTTGTTTGGCAATGGTCACCTGCTCATCCTCACGGTTGATGGTATACAACTTTTTACCATCATACATATAAGTAGTTCCGTTGTAGATCGCATTATACTTGTTACCGCTCAATTTTGCCTCTCCCTGTAAATCCGTATCAAAATTGGCCTTTGTGTTTTTAAGGTTTCCCTTATAGGTAAAGGTGACGTTCTCATAGCTGTTATATTTAGCAGCTACCTCGTCCAGTAATTTTGATGCTTGGTTGGATTGTGCGTTTGCCGCTTTCGCGAAAGCGAAACATATCACCACCATCAAATAAATAGTCTTCATTCTCATGTTAATTGTTCTTTTCTTCATTAAGGAAAACTTCTAGTGATGCAAGATCAGTAATCAAGACCTGTCTGGCCTTACTGCCTTCAAAACCGCCAACGATCCCTGCAGCCTCTAGCTGATCTATGATTCGACCGGCGCGGTTGTAGCCCAGTTTTAATTTACGTTGCAGCAATGAAGCGCTTCCTTGCTGCGCTATCACTATGATTTCTGCAGCTTCACGGAATTTTGCATCGCGTTCCTCGATACTGATAGCAAGACTTGTGCCACCGCCATCCTCGCCCACGTATTCTGGTAATAAATAAGCATCAGGGTAGGCTTTCTGCGAGCCAATAAAGTCCACGATCTTATCTACTTCTGGAGTGTCCACAAAAGCACATTGAATCCTTATAATTTCGTTCCCAGAGGTATAGAGCATATCACCACGTCCAATCAATTGGTCTGCACCGCCGCTATCCAAAATAGTTCTTGAGTCCACCTTTTGCTGCACTCTAAAGGATACCCGCGCGGGAAAGTTGGCCTTGATCATCCCAGTAATTACGTTAACCGATGGGCGCTGTGTGGCAATAATTAAATGTATACCAATTGCCCTTGCCAGCTGCGCTAGTCGAGCTATAGGAGTTTCTACCTCTTTCCCGGCGGTCATGATAAGATCTGCAAACTCGTCCACTACCAATACGATGTAGGGTAGGAACCTATGACCATTTGCCGGATTCAGTTTGCGGGCCTTGAATTTTGCATTGTATTCCTTAATGTTACGGCACATCGCATCCTTGAGAATGTCGTAGCGCTGGTCCATCTCAATACACAGACTATTCAACGTATTGATAACCTTTGAGTTATCTGTGATGATTGCTTCCTCACTATCTGGAAGTTTTGCCAGGTAGTGGCGTTCAATTTTATTGAAAAGCGTCAGTTCCACTTTTTTAGGATCAACGAGTACAAACTTAACTTCCGCAGGATGTTTGGAATAGAGTAGGGAGGTAAGTACCGCATTTAGACCTACGGATTTTCCCTGTCCGGTCGCTCCTGCCATAAGTAAGTGAGGCATTTTGGCAAGGTCAACCACAAAAGTTTCATTACTAATCGTTTTTCCGAAAGCGATGGGCAATGCCATTTCTGCATTCTGGAATTTAGGCGATGCGATCACAGAGCGCATGGAAACGATGGATGGATTCTGGTTAGGCACCTCTATACCTATGGTTCCCTTTCCTGGGATAGGTGCAATAATCCGGATTCCTAGCGCAGCAAGGGATAACGCGATGTCATCTTCTAGATTTTTGATTTTGGAAATACGAACACCAGCTTCTGGTACAATCTCGTAAAGCGTTACCGTTGGACCTACCGTAGCGGTGATTTTTGCAATGCCTATTTTGTAGTTTTTCAGCGTGTCAACAATCTTGTCTTTATTGGCTTGCAGTTCCTGTTCGTTGATCGTGATGGTTTTGCCTTGCGTGTAATCTTTCAACAAATCAATAGGAGGGAACTTAAAATTGCTCAATTCCAGTGTAGGATCAAACTCGCCAAAATCCTGCACCAGTTTTGACGCCTTGTTATCCATGATTTCTTCTTCCTCCACAGCCTGTTCGATATCCATTCCTAGATCGTCGTCATCTGTTGCTGGTATGCTGGTGATTACTGGTGCAATGGGTTCTGGTGACTTAAGAACTGGCTCTGGAAATTCCTCATCGTCGTAGTTTACAGTTGGCGCCGCGGCTTTTTCCTGCTGACCTTCAACAGTTGACTTTTCCCATTCCTTCTCCTCGTCAGATAATTCAGTTGATGGAATAGCAACCTCGCTCTCAAAACCTTCTTTTAGTGCACTAGCCTTGGATTGGAAATAGGTACTTACCTTTTCTGGTGTTATTTTCAATCGTAGGACTGTATAGATAATAGCCATGGTGACCATAAATATTACCGCACCTATCAGCCCGATATAATCCTGCAAAAAATCATTGAGTTCATAACCTACTTTCCCGCCCATAAGTGGATTGATGTCATGAAAAAATCCAAAAAATACCGCAAACCACAACATTAACGGTAAACCCCATATCCATAAGTAGGTAATTCGCTTTCGCGAAAGCGAAAAGACGCCACGTTTTGCGGCAAAAAGATAAATCCCAGTAATAATAATCAAAACGGGAATGGAGTAGGCCGCGATGCCGAAACCGTCGTATACAAAGATATCTCCCAACCATGCGCCCAACTTACTGAGCCAATTCTCTGCCTCTAGTTCGCGCTCTGGTAAACGGCCTAATATACTTTGGTCGCTACGCCAGGAAAGTAAAAATGAGGTGAAGGAAAGAATAAGTACAATCCCAAATGCAATCATCAAAAAACCAACGATAACTTCCTGTAGCCTAGTTAGTTTGTAGGTTTTTACCTTGGTAGTATTACCTGCCGATGTCCTAGGTTTTTTGGTAGTAGTTTTTTTGCGCGCCATAGTGGGTACTGAACGGGCAAAAATAGCACTATTGTACGGCTTTTGAAGATCAGCCTTATTTATGTTTGAACAAATACCTCCTCATACATTAGGACAAAATAGGGAATGTAGATGATCAATCCGATAATTGTCGCGATGATGGCGGCAAAGAATACGGCACCTGCAGCTATGTCTTTTATATGGCCGATTTTAGCATGAAAGTCTGGATGTATAAAATCTGCTACTGCTTCTATAGCAGAATTTAACCCTTCTGCCGCCAGGACCATTCCAATCGCCAATAACTGGAACATCCACTGATGGGCGGTGATATTAAAAATAAAACCCATCGCCGTGACGACGATGGATATGGTTACTTGAACTTTTATACTGGATTCATTCTGGATAAGCTTGACCGCACCATTAAAGGCGTATTTGCACCCCTTGATCCTACCTAGTATAAATGAGGAAAATGACAATTATAGAAGTGATTTAAGTGCCTCTAGATAATCTGGTTCTTGCCCAATTTCTGGTACCTGCTCTGTGTAGATAACTTTGCTGTTTTCATCTAACACGACTACGGCTCTTGAATGAAAGCTTTCGAATGGTCCATCTGTAATGGTAAGGCCATATGCTGCACCAAAATTGCCATCTTTAATATCACTCAAATTGGTCACATTTTTAGTTTCTTCGTTATCTGCAAATCGCTTCATCGCAAATGGAGTATCGCGGGATACGCAGACCACTTCAGTATTATTTAATTCGGTCGCTCTTTTATTGAAGTTGCGTACAGATGTAGCACAAACGTCAGTATCAATGCTTGGGAAAATATTAAGGATAACCCGCTTCCCAGAAAAATCCTTTAAACTGGCTTTTGATAAATCTGATTTTATCAACTTAAAATCAGGTGCTTGAGAACCGACTGCTGGTAATTCACCGCTGGTATGAATATTATTTCCTCCTAATGTAATTGTAGCCATAACTGCTCTAAGATTTGATTTTCACGAAATTATCTTCTATTGTCTCTCTTTAAGTTGGTAAAATGTTAAATTAAAAAGAAACAACTGACCACATTCTTGAAGTGGAAGAATAGGCAAATCATATGCATTTGGGTAATTTTGTAGAAAATATCTATAATGACTATCACGCAGCTTAAATATGTTCTTGCGGTCGCGCAGTATCAAAATTTTACCAAAGCGGCCAATAAGGTTTTCGTTACCCAGCCTACCTTGAGTATGCAAATTCAAAAGCTGGAGGATGAACTGGATGTACTCATATTTGACCGCACCAAAAAGCCAATACAACTAACCGAAACCGGGAGAAAAATTGTTCAACAAGCGCACAATATAGTTAATGAAAGTGACCGGATTCAAGATATTGTCGACCAAGAAAAGGGATTTATAGGAGGCGAGTTCAAGATAGGTGTGATACCTACGGTAATGCCAACGCTTTTGCCCATGTTCCTGACCAATTTCATAAATAGGTATCCCAAAGTTCGATTGCGCATACAGGAACTAACCACGGACAACATAATAGAAGGATTGCTAGATGGTTCAATTGACGCAGCAATTGCTGCTACACCTTTACAGAATGAGTTGATCAAAGAACGAGTTCTCTATTACGAGCCTTTCGTTGCTTATGATCCCAGCAGTGCAAATGGTGATAAATCAAAAATGAAAATTGAAGATATTGATACAGACCAGTTGCTGCTTTTAGAAGATGGTCATTGTTTTAAGGACAGTATTTTAAATCTATGCCGCAGTTCTAAAGAAGGTGACGAAGAACGGTTTACTCTCGAAAGCGGTAGTTTTGAAACTCTCATCAAACTATCAGATGAGGGATTGGGAATGACATTGCTTCCCTACCTTAATACTCTAGATCTATCGGAACGCAAATCAAAGAATTTACGTTATTTTGAAGAGCCCTCACCCGCTCGAGAGGTAAGTTTGATCTATCACAAATCAGAACTGAAAATGCAGATTATAGAAGCGTTGCAAACGGTGATTGCAGGAGTGGTAAAGGGTGCGATTGCTTTTAGTAATGTGAAAATCGTCAGCCCTTTGGCTAAGAAATAGAAGATGTACTTGTCTTAACAGAAGCTAATTTCTGAAACATCAATGATGGTCAATAGCCAGCATACAGACTTTTAAATCTGGCTGCATGGTATATAATTGCTTTAACCATATCTGTAGTTCTGCAATCTCAAAAGGAAGCAGGTGTTGTATTGCTTTGTTCAGTTCTTTGCAAAAAAGAGTGGAGTCAAAACTTACTTTTTCCAATACCATTAACGTGTATTCAAACATTGCTCGAGCCATAGTTCTAAGAATTTAAAGTAGAGTAGAGTTGAATCAATAAGTATAAGTTCGATTCTAAATATAGGTATAATAAATTAGATACTAATTCTCATGAAAGCGTTAATCCAGTTAAATAATTCCTTTTTTAAAGTTAAAAATCGAACTGGCAATTCTACGCCAACAGAACTGAAATTATCGCAAGTAGCGCCATGAAGAAAGTAGATAAAGCAACTTTTTTAAGTTCAGGATCCAGCAATAGCGAGGTGTCGATATTTTTCACCTTGGTAATATGTACCATTAGTGGCGGGAAAGAAAGCAATGGCAATAGCAACCAAAAGTTAAATTCACCCACCGTCACCGTTGGTAGTGCGGTCAAGATCAAGTATGCAGTGATGCTCAACATCGCTACTCCTATATATAGGTAATGCAACTTCTTTGAGTGTTGCAATCCTAGTTTAACGGGAATCGTATTTTTCCCTGCTTTTTTATCACTTTCAATATCACGCATATTATTGAGGTTTAAGACCGCAACACTTAATAAGCCTATAGTGATTGATGGCAGTATCAGTAACCAATCAATTTGCTGGGTGATTAAGAAGTAAATACCCATAACACTTACAGGTCCAAAAAACAAAAATACAAAGACGTCACCCAGACCTCTATAGCCATAGGCGTTTTCTCCCACAGTATACTTAATGGCTGCCCAGATGGCGGCAATGCCTAGAACAAGAAAAAAAATAGAGACTACCAGTTTTTCAATTCCCAGACTCACATAAATCAAACAGATGGCTGCCAAAAAAGTCAAAATTGCAGTCAGGACGATGGTTTTCTTCAACTCCGCAGGCGTGATGATACCGCTTTGAATGGCGCGCATCGGGCCTATACGATCTTCATTGTCTGTTCCCTTGACACCATCGCCGTAATCGTTGGCAAAATTTGATAAAATCTGGAAACCCAGGGTTGTGATCAACGCCAGTATAGGTATCCACCAATTGAAGGTATCCGCAATTTCTGTTGTTTGTTGGGGTGAGGATAAGGTATTCGCTTTCGCGAAAGCGAAAAACAAATAAGCATAACTGCTGCCCATTAATATACCGCTTATACTTAATGGCAACGTCCGCGGTCGGGCAGCGCTGATCCACGCCAGAGTCTTGGTCGTCATGCCGCAAGAATTTTAACCATCGTTTCTTTGAGTAAATCGGCTTGTGGTAGTTGATTGGCACCCACACCCTTGGATTTAAGATCCATCTCCCGTATCAATTTGATCGCTCTACTACAGTATTTCATTGGGAAATTGCGGGTAGCTACTAGCAGCTCATTTACAAAAAAAGGATTGACTCCGGCTGCTTGCGCCACATTTCTAGGCGATCGGTCATTAAGGGCATGGACTTTTAACAACTGTACAAAAAAGCTAAACAACTGTGCGGTCGTTAATACAATCGGGTTGTCCTTAGGGTTTTCTGCAAAGTAATTGATGATGCGGTGAACCTTAACTACGTCCCGGGTACCTAGGGCCTTGCGCAACTCAAAATTGTTGAAATCTTTTGAAAAGCCTATATTTTCCTCAATGACTAGTGGAGTTATAGGTTTGCTTTTGTCATGCACAATAGCAAGTTTTTCCAATTCATTACTCACCCGGTTAAGATCGTTGCCTATGAATTCTACCAACATTTGGGTGGCAGTAGGTTCAATTGTAAATCCTTTGCCTTTTAAATGGCTAGTGATCCAGGTAGGCATCTGGTTGTCATAAATAACCTTGCTTTCAAAGACGACACCATTTTTTTTGATGTTCTTAAAAACCTTGGTGCGGCCATCGGGTTTTTTGTATT
>JBBSPH010000115.1:0-7485 GCA_038258985.1 Flavobacteriales bacterium | reverse complement strand
GAAATTGATGATAGCGTTGAGAAACAGGCGCTAGTCAGGTCTCAGCAAATCAATGTCAACGGATTAATTACCGGAGCCACAACAAACGGCACTGGCCGTGTAATTCTTTGTGGTTACAATAGTAGTCTGGAAGCATTTGTGGTTGTCCTGGAAAAAAAGGGCAAACAATTTGAATTAACTCAACGCATCGACTTACCATTGGA
Organism: Flavobacteriales bacterium; assembly: GCA_038258985.1. Classification (GTDB taxonomy): domain Bacteria; phylum Bacteroidota; class Bacteroidia; order Flavobacteriales; family Flavobacteriaceae; genus Nonlabens. Next base: position 7,282 of record JBBSPH010000115.1, on the reverse strand, counting down.
AAATGGTGCGCAAATAGAAGCAGTTACGTTTTATGATCGTACGGACAACCTAGAAACGTATTACCTAACCAGCGAGGCGGTGAACATTCAGCTGGGTGAGGATGAGGCGACCACAAAAGGACAGTTATACCGACTGACACTTAAAAATTGAAAGCTAGAACCGGTAATGGTTTAGCTGGCATTAAATTATATTTGCACCGCACACGACAAAATCCACTATGAAATACAAACGCATATTACTCAAACTTTCTGGAGAGGCTTTAATGGGAGAACGCCAGTACGGCATTGACCCAGTGCGCCTTGCTGATTATGCGCGAGAAATAAAGGAAGTCGTAGATCAGGGCGTCGAGGTTGCCATCGTCATAGGCGGCGGGAATATCTTTAGAGGTGTTGCTGGTGCCAGCAATGGTATGGACCGCGTACAGGGTGACCATATGGGAATGTTAGCGACCGTTATTAATGGCCTAGCATTACAAAGTGCCTGTGAGGATGCTGGTATACCTACAAGACTTCAAACGGCCATACAAATTAACGAGGTGGCAGAGCCATTCATCCGCAGGAAGGCAATGCGTCATCTGGAAAAAGGCCGTGTGGTGATATTCGGCGGTGGGACGGGTAATCCTTATTTTACGACAGACAGTGCTGCGGTATTGCGTGCGATTGAGATTGAGGCAGACGTTATTCTTAAAGGTACTCGTGTAGATGGGATCTACACCGCAGATCCTGAAAAGGATAAAAATGCAACTAAATTTGATTTCATCTCCTTTGAAGATGTGTTGAGTAAAGGACTCAAAGTAATGGACACGACGGCTTTCACTTTAAGCCAAGAAAATGAATTACCGATTATCGTCTTTGACATGAATACGCCAGGTAATTTAATGAAGCTCATTAAAGGAGAAACTATAGGAACTAAAGTACAATCATAAAACTGGCAGATTTTTTGCCGTCTCTTAAAAAAGACAATACCATGAATGAAGAAGTAAATTTCGTTTTAGACAGTGCCAAGGAAGACATGGACAATGCTATTGTCCATTTAGAAAAAGCCTTGTTAAACATACGTGCTGGAAAAGCTAGTCCAGCAATGCTGGGTGGTGTAATGGTTGACTACTACGGTAGCCAGACGCCACTAGCACGCGTGGCTAACGTCAATACACCAGACGCACGCACCATCACGATACAACCTTGGGAAAAAGGCCTGATTACTGAGATTGAAAAAGGCATCATGTTCGCAAACCTTGGTTTAAACCCAATGAATAATGGCGATACCGTTATTATCAATGTTCCCGTCTTGACGGAAGAACGCCGAATCCAATTGAGCAAACAAGCCAAAAATGAAGGTGAAGAGGCAAAAATAGGGATCAGAAACGATCGTAAAAATGCCATGAACGAGCTTAAAAAATTGGATATATCAGAAGACCTCCTCAAAAACGCCGAGGCTGATGTCCAAAATCTAACCGACCAACATATTAGCAAAGTAGAAGATATGATCGTATCAAAGGAAAGAGAGATCATGACGGTATGATCCACATCCTAACTTATTCTAATAAAGCCAGCTAACCGCTGGCTTTATTTGTTATAGCCTCATAATATCTTCCTATTTTGCAGGTTTGGTCACGCACCATTGGTTAATTTTGACCGCTATCTAACTGCAACTCATTTCTATGAAGCAATTTCTGCTGTGTTTATTATTGTTAATTACTGTACCTACCATAGCACAGGACAGCATTCCATTCCCTAAAGACGTTCTACTCATCAAGGAAATACTGCTCAATAGAGAGGCTAACAATCCTGAGCAAGCCTTAAATGCTTTCCAATATAAAAGCTACGAAAACCTGAAGATTACGGGTGATCCAGAGGCCATAACTGGACCGGGCTACAAAAAGACAGAACTTAGAAAAACACTTAAACAGACAAAGGTCTTCTTTGCAGAGAAAACTTCGACTTATTTGTATAGAGAAGATTTTGGGTTAAAGGAGCAGATTACCGCCGCAGACATGCCTGGATTTGATAAACCGGTCTATCCGATTTACAATATCAACTTTCAATCCGTGAGCGCTTACCATTCTCCCTATGTCATATTTGATCGGGAGTTTATTAATCCAGTGAGTGAAAAGGGAATACGCAGTTATTTTTATGCACAGGGACAGGACTCGATTATTGATGGCAGAACGGTTCATAAAATCCAATTTGAACCCATCAACGACCGCAACCCTTCTACCTTGACAGGGACAATATATGTGGACGCAACGACCAAGGCATTGGCAAGGGTTGTATATATCAATACTGGCGATTTGAATGTGCAGGCCATCCACAATTTTCAGTTTGAAGAGGCTGTCGGCCTTTGGTTCAATACAGAACGCTTTTTGTCCATCAAAAAGGAAAAGGATAAAAAAGAGCTGGAATTGTTCGGCGCGAGATTTCAGGTAGGTATTGAGAAGGAGAAAGGTAAGGAAGAGAGAAATGAAGATCTTTACATGTTTATAAAGGCCATTAATTATGACTTTACCGACCAGCTGGACCAAGATTACGGACGCCGCGGACTTGTCAAGGAGATTTTAGACGAGGCAATATCACAACCATCCAACTACTGGGAATCCTACCGCGATCGGGCAAACAATACCAATGACGAGTTTGCCTCCTACCAAGCCATCGACAGCGTGGTTGTTGCAACGAACATTACCCAAAAGCTGGAGACCTTGGACAAATTCAAGGTAGGTTACTATCCAGTTGGCTTTTTTGATATTGATTTGAAATACCTCGTTAAATACAACAACTACGAGGCTTTCCGATTGGGCATCGGTGGAACGACCAACGAAAAGCTATCTGAAAACTGGCGTGTTGGCGGGTATATCGCCTATGGAACTAAGGATAGAACTTTCAAGTACAACGTCAATGCCGGCTATCGTTTGAGCAAGGAAAATAATACCTGGCTTAATATTTACCGGACAGATGACCTCAATGAATTTGCGGCAGAATCCTTTTTGACAGACGCTCGTGTCTATTCCTTATTTGAACCGCGGCTGGTTAACATCCCAACGTACTATCTCTACCGGGAATATGGTGTTTCCCTTCAGCAACGGTTGTTTCCATCGGTTTTGAGTGAAGTTTCGCTTTCGCGAAAGCGAATTGACCAGACTACCGATTACATCTTCCAGCCGAATCAAGATCCTTTCAACCGCTATGCCTTGACAGAGTTGAAGATAGGTGCACGATGGAGCCCATACAGTGATTACATGCGCACACCGAAGGGTTATGAAGAAAGTGTAAAGGGCTTTCCCGTACTGAGTGCCCAGTTGACCAAGGGTTTTGAAGATGTGCTCGAGGGCGATTTTAATTATTTGAAAGTTTCTGGAAAGGCCGTTTACGCCACGGTCCATGCAGATAAATCCACGACTGAATTTTCGGTAGAAGGTCACTTTGCCAGTGGCGAGGTTCCCTTGACCCACTTATTTCACGCCTATCCCAACGCGCCTAATAAAGAAACCATCTTCCAACGGTTTTCAGTAGCTGGCCGCCGCAGTTTTGAGACGATGTTCTTCAACGAATTTTTCTCTGATAAAATCGCCATAGGACAGGTAAAACATGAGTTTGCTCCGTTTATAATCGCGCCTTACTTGCAACCAGAATTGGTTTTGATTTCAAGATACGCCATCGGTGATTTGAGCGACGCGCAACAGCACATTAACGTGGACTTCCAGACACTGGACAAAGGATATTTGGAAAGCGGTTTTGAGCTCAATAAATTGATTTATGGTTTTGGAATAAGCGCCGCCTACCGTTATGGCGCCTATCACTTACCAACTTTTGAAGACAATATTTCCTTTAAGTTTACTTTTTATTTGGAGTTGTAAACGCTGAAATCCCAACCATTCCCTACCCGCCTCTATTTCATTAAAACCCTACCTTTGCACATAGGTTAATTTCTCCATGAGCAAACTTTTTAGCTTTAATTTTTGGGACAATGTAGCGCGACTGATCTTGCGTAACAGGATTGTGATTCTTAGTGCGATAATTCTGATCACGATTGCTCTGGCTACCCAATGGAAAAACCTGCAATTTACCCATACAGAGGCAAACCTACTCCCAGACGATCATCCCGTCAATTTAGAATATAACGAGTTTTTATCCAGGTTTGGTGAGGAAGGAAACTTGATCATTTTAGGTGTTGAAAATGATCAATTAAACACTTATCAAAAATTCAATGCTTGGAATCAGCTATCGGATAGTATTGCTACATTTCCTGAGGTTGATTTTGTGCTTTCCACGGCAAACCTTCCTGAATTAGTAAAATCCCAAGATCAGTCCAAGTTTGAAATGCAGAAACTAGTCAAAGCTCCTTTGACTTCTTCTGCACAACTCGACTCAATCAAGAAGGAACTCTTCAACGATTTGCCTTTTTACAAGAACCTGATCTATTCAGAAAAGGATAGTGTCCTGCGCACGGCCGTTTATCTAAAAAAAGAAATTGTCAATACTGAGGCCCGCAAGGATTTTGTCATCGACGGTTTAAATCCTTTGATTGACCGCTACAGCGAGAAGGATGGCCTCAACATAAGGATCTCTGGCATGCCGTACATACGAACCTTGAACGCCCAAAATATCGTGGATGAGATTGGGCTATTTCTACTCGCAGCGTTACTGATTACCTCTGGAATATTTTTCTTCTTTTTTAGATCCTGGCGAGCTACCTTTATTTCTATAGTGACCGTCATTATAGGTGTAATGTGGGCCTTTGGTATACTAGGTTTGCTACAGTATGAGATAACTGTCCTTACGGCGCTTATACCGCCGTTGATCATCGTCATCGGGATTCCCAATTGTATATTCTTGATCAATAAATACCAACAGGAAATAAAAAAACACGGTAACCAGGCAAAATCCCTACAACGTGTTATTACTAAAGTCGGCAATGCTACATTGATGACAAACCTGACCACCGCCAGTGGTTTTGCAACCTTTATTTTTACCGAGAGTACGCTGCTCAAAGAATTTGGTGTAGTGGCCTCCATTTGTATCGTCTGTATTTTTGTGATCAGTTTGATGGTTATACCCATTATCTACAGCTATTTGCGGGTACCAAAAAAACGCCACTTGGAGCATCTACGGAAACGTTGGATCGCGGCGTTTGTGGACTGGATGGAAAAAATGGTACGCAACCATAGAATCGCCATCTACATTTCCAGCACCATTGTTTTGATCATAAGTATGATAGGCATCTATCAAATACGGGTTTCTGGAAGCTTGATTGAGGATATGCCTAAAGGCGAACAATTCTATCAGGACATCAAATTTTTTGAGGACAGTTTTGATGGAATCATGCCGGTGGAAATTGTTATCGACACTAAGAAAAAGGAAGGTGTCACGAGCTCTAAGAATTTAAAAAAGCTGGACAAATTAGAAGAGCATATATTAGAAACACCAGAGCTTTCCAGACCATTGTCTGTTGTTAGTCTGGTCAAATATTCTAAACAAGCCTTTTACGGCGGTGATCCAGAATTCTACGATTTACCGAGTAATAATGAGCGCATCTTTATGGCGCCCTTGATGCAGGAAAGTGGCGGCGACATAGGCTTGATGTCCAGTTATGTGGACAGCACCGGCAGGTATGCGCGCATCACAACCTTTATGAAGGATATGGGAACGGATCGCATGGAACGTGTAGAGGAAAACCTCAAGGCAGAAATCGACAACGTTTTCCCGCCAGACACCTACAATACACTACTCACGGGAAAAGCCTTGGTTTTTCAAAAAGGAACCAATTATCTCATCAATAACCTGATTATATCGCTCTCGCTAGCAATCCTGTTGATTGCCATTTTCATGGCTTGGATGTTCAAATCCTTCAAGATGATATTGGTATCACTGGTACCCAACTTACTGCCATTATTGATTACTGCCGGATTGATGGGTTATTTAGGTGTTCCCATCAAACCATCGACAATACTTGTATTCTCCATCGCCTTCGGGATTTCTGTAGATGATACGATTCACTTTCTGGCCAAATACCGTCAGGAACTCATTGCAAACGATTGGAAGATCAAGAAATCAGTTTACGGCGCGCTGCGGGAAACCGGTGTGAGCATGTTTTACACTTCTATCGTGCTCTTCTTTGGGTTTAGTACGTTTACGATTTCTAGTTTTGGCGGGACGGTTGCACTGGGCGCTCTCGTTAGTGCCACACTCCTATTTGCCATGCTCTCCAACCTCCTGCTGCTTCCCAGTATGTTGCTTTCCTTGGAGCGGCAGATTGCCAATAAAGAGACCTTCAAAAAACCCGCGATTCCTATCATTGCCAAATATCAGGACGAAGAGGAATAATTCACGGTGTTTGACCCATTTATTTTCTTTACGTTCCATAGTCATGCCGCTGCATAGCGGCATCGCTTTCTCTTTTCCAGAATAATTGTAAGCAGTTCGCTTTCGCGAAAGCGAACTAACCCGCTTTTTCACAACAATTCAAGGCATTATAGCGCTGTATCGTTGAATTTGCACGCCATAAAATTTATATTTGCCGCCTTACAACTACTAGCCAAATGAAAAGAATAGCAGCATTGCTCCAGTCCGATCCATCACTACATGAAATTACCGTGAAAGGATGGGTGCGCAGTTTTAGAAACGATCGGTTTATTGCGTTAAACGATGGCTCCTGCCTGGGCAATTTGCAATGTGTTATCGAACCAGAGGATTTTGAGCGTGAGCTGCTGGATCAGATCAATATAGCTGCGGCCGTTGCCGTGACGGGTACATTGGTAGAAAGCGCAGGGAGTGGACAAAAAGTGGAATTACAGGCAATTAAAGTACAGATTCTAGCACCAGCAGATCCTGAGGATGTAAAGAAAACAGTTCTTTCTCCCAAAAGACACAATCTTGAAACCCTGCGCGAGCAGGCGCATTTGCGAGTGCGTACCAATACCTTCGGTGCCGTGATGCGGGTGCGGGCGGCATTGTCATTTGCCGTGCACCGGTATTTTCAGGAAAAAGGATTCTATCAGGCACATACACCAATTTTAACGGGAAGCGATGCAGAGGGTGCTGGTGAAATGTTCCGTGTGACGACGCTTGATCCTAAGAACACACCACTAACTGAAGATGGGAAGGTGGATTATAAAAAAGACTTTTTTGGCAAGGAATCAAACCTAACGGTTTCTGGACAACTAGAGGCTGAAAGCTATGCGATGGGATTGGGACAGGTGTACACCTTCGGACCGACTTTCCGTGCAGAGAATTCCAATACTTCTCGTCACCTAGCCGAGTTCTGGATGATTGAACCAGAGGTTGCCTT
>JBBSPH010000114.1:0-7503 GCA_038258985.1 Flavobacteriales bacterium | reverse complement strand
GGGAAGATATATTAGATGCTTATTATTTTAATGACATCTATCAACTCCAAAAGATAAGCGATAACTGGAGAGAGGATTACAACTTTAATCACCCACATAAATCTTTAGGTAATATATCTCCTAAAGAATATATGCCCAGGTTTGATGAAGAATTTAAATTCTTCATCAAACCTGACCTAAATAATAATTATTTATCGAATTTTAAGGTGTCCTAAAATGGGGAAGCCTACAGGCGGACTGAATACAACGAAATTATATCTGAATTTAGCAATGCGGGTTTTAAAGTAATAAGCGAAAAACGGAATGGAAATGTTAACGCAAGAGAATATGCTGTCGGAATTGTAACTCAAATAGACAGTTTGATAAGAAACGGAACAGAACCGAGCAACATTACTGTGGTTGGAACTTCAAAAGGTGGATATATCGCTCAATACGTTTCGACTTTAGTAAATAATCAAGATTTGAATTTTGTGTTTATTGCAAGTTTCAGGAACAGTGATATTCAAAATATACCTGAAATCAATTTTTGCGGAAATATTTTAACTATATACGAAAAGTCTGATCCATTTGGAATTTCTTCATTGGAACGAAAGAAACTCTCGACCTGCAAAATAAAACACTTTAAAGAAATAGAACTGAATACAGGAATGGGTCACGGATTTTTATTTAAACCATTAAAAAAATGGATTGAACCAACTATAAAATGGGCAAATGGGAATTACGACTTGGAATAAAAACAGTTGCCAATTAAGAACTAAGACAATGAACAACTCTTTTCCATTAATTTGAGACAATCTTATCTTGAACTCAAGATTTCGTTACGTTGATTCTTTAAATTCTTTATCCTGATTATAACCTCTCAATGGTCCAAAACTGTTCTTATTTTTTTGAATTAAGACGAGTCATTTAAAAGTCCATCTACCTCCACTCCTACAAAATTCCTACCCGACCAATACCTTACCTTCAATCTTATCAATTACCGCCTGCGCTGCTGCTTTACCATTGAGCATTGCCGCATTGAGTGATCCATTGCTCAAGTGATCTCCTGCGAGATACACATGTTCAGTGAGCTGGGTTTCCGTAGGGTTCATGGCATAGTTAATATTCTTTCCGTTAGGTAAAGCCTTAGAAATAATTTTTCCTTCTATTAGTTCGCCAGCATCCAGTCCAGTTTGTTCCTTAAACTCCAAACGCACTCGTTGGGCAAGTTCTTCCATTTTAAAGGCATGTTCCCTAACAACCGAAATACTGAGCACTCGCTCATGATTTTCAAAGACATCATGCAGAAAATGAAAGTTATTCATCAGGGATTTCTCCTTAGAAACCAGACCGATGATGGGTTTGCCAAATCCCTTAAAATCAGTTTTAAAATATAATACGGTGACTTCATGCCACTCCATTGTCGAAATAGGCAAGTTAGGAACCAATCGATCTGCTTGCGTGGCGATGATGGTGTAGTCTGATTCAATTTGACGGCCGTCGGCGAGGGTTAGTTCACGTCCCACTACCCTGCTTGCTCCGGTATCTAGGTGAATACTATCCGGTTCTAACTGACTTGTCAATTGTTTTGCAATTGAGCCTATTCCCATGGCTGGTAAAGTTGCAGATCCTTCCGCAAACATCTTGAAAACGAATTCAAACATGCGGCTGCTGGTCTGTAATTCGGTTTCTAGAAAAATGCCTGCATAGAAGGGTTTGAAAAAACTGTTGATGATCTTATCTGAAAAACCGGTATCTTGTAAATACACTAATGTTGTTGTTTCCTTCTGCTCAAATATGGCGTGAAGACTCTTTTGTTTCAGCTTTCGCGAAAGCGTAAACATTTTCAATTTATCTGCAATCGATCCGATACTGGAAAATGCAGTAGCAAACAAGAAACTCGCATCGCGCGTTGGATCACCCACCTTGGTAGACTTTCCATTTTTAAAGATGATGGCACCTGGTGCAAATTTTATAAGATTCAAATGGTTCATATCAAGAAATTCTTGCGCTGCTGGATAGCTATCCAGCAACACCTGGAAGCCGTGGTCCAGGATCAATCCATCCGTGCTATCAGTGCCCACCCGGCCTCCTATTGTTGGTGCGGCATCATAGATAACAGACGGGTAGCCAGCTTTACGCAGAGTAATAGCGGCACATAAACCGCTGATGCCAGCGCCTATAATGGTAATTGTGGGAGTTTCTTGCATCTTACAAAAATAAACGTCGCAGCTAAACGCCAGTCTTTTTTTTCTAAGCTTAACATTTGAAAGATTTGGACGAACTAACTTTACAAAAAACCAACCGTTAATGCAGGATACGTCGACTAATACAGCAGATTTTCAGGAGAAGATAGGTAGTACATTTGGTAATTACTATGATAATTTTATTGAGCTATTGCCTAGGTTAGGTCTAGGATTGCTCATCATTATATTGGGAATTTTCATTGCTGGAGCCTTGAGTCGGTTTGCCACAAATAAGGTAAATGCCCGTACGCAAGATCCACTCATGAGCAAGTTTCTAGGCAGGACGATCAAATTCCTATTGATTTTAGTTGTCATTGTGATTGCATTGCAGGTAGCTGGATTTGGAAATGTAAGCGCTGGATTGTTTGCCACCGCAGGTGCTGGAGCGGTCATTTTTGGATTTGCATTCAAGGATATAGGTCAAAACTTTATTGCGGGTGTCATATTAAGTTTTAGCCGTCCGTTCAATGTCAATGATACGGTAGAGATAGGCAGCAATTTTGGAAAGGTAAAGGCACTGGAATTTAGGTATACAAAACTCAAAACGTTCGACGGGAAGGATGTCTACATTCCCAACAGTGATGTGATCACCCAACCGGTAACGAATTATACCGAGGACGGATTCTTCCGGTGGGATTTTATGGTGGGTGTTGATTATGAGGACGATATAGATAAGGCCAAAGAAACCATTATGCGTGCTCTGGAAGAAGATCCTAAGGTAGTAAGCGACGACGATCATGTGAACTATGTGACAGAGGATGAACTTGCTACAAGCACAGTAAACCTCAAAATTATGTTCTGGGTCGATACAACAGATTATGGCCGTGTGGCGATTGAGACTAAAGGCCGCGTGATCGGCAATGTGAAAAAAGCACTGATGGAAGAAGGATTCTACCTACCGGCAGATATTCAGGAAATCAAGCTGTATGGTCGTGAGACTGATATACCTTTGTCCATGAAAGAATTGAAGAAAGCTACAGATGATTAAGATATTCCGCTTACTGGCCATTGCAGAAGGCTATTCTTTTCTGCTCATCCTATTTGTTACCATGCCTCTTAAATATTTAGGCTCCATTGGTTTGCCCAATACTATTGTCGGCATGGCGCATGGATTTTTATTTATGGCCTATGTGGTGATGGCGATTGTTGTGGGTCAACTACTCAAATGGAATGTTAAGGATACAGTGATTGTCATTGCGATGTCCGTTGTTCCTTTTGGGACCTTTTGGATGAAGGATCGCTACTTGCCTAAAGACACAGAATTAGCGGCTTAAACCTCGCTATTTTAAACAGCCTGCCTGGTATTCCGTTTGTTTGCTCTAGTGACTGGCTGGTTTTGTCACCATTCACGTAAATTTGATTACAGAATTTCTACTTTGAAACATATTTCCAGTCCACATAATGCGTTGATACGCCAGGCAGAACAGCTACAGCGCAAGAGCAAGTCACGCAAAAAAGAAGGCCAATTTCTCATTGAAGGAAAACGCGAGATAGCGCTCGCCATAGCTGGTGGATTTGAGCTACTGCAAGTGCTGGTTTGCGGTGATATTCTTTTGAATAACGCAGGTTTTGACGCTGCAGACGCGAGGAAGGAATTGGGTTTGTCTGATTCGACAGAGATCATTAGCGTGACTCCAGAGGTTTACGAAAAACTCGCCTATCGAAGTGATACAGAAGGTTGCATCGCTTTCGCGAAAGCGAAAAACCCACAGCTTTCCCAACTCCAATTGTCCAGCAATCCATTGATTCTCATTGCAGAATCTCCCGAAAAACCGGGAAACATAGGCGCATTATTGCGCACCGCAGATGCCGCTAGTGTCGATGCCGTCATCATTGTAGATCCCATATCAGATCTATACAATCCAAATGTTATACGGTCCAGCGTGGGCTGCGTATTTACAGTACCCACGGCAGTTGCCACAGCGGCCGAAACAGTGGAATTTCTAAAATCCAGAATCATAGATCTCTATGCAGCAACCTTGCAAACCAGCGAAATCTATGACCAGATTAATTTTACCAAACCCACAGCCATCGCGGTAGGCACTGAAGCAACAGGACTAAGCCAAGCTTTGCGCGATGCCGCGACTGCCAATATCATCATCCCGATGGGCGGCGTGATTGATTCCATGAATGTGTCCGTTAGTGCTGCCATCCTGCTTTTTGAAGCAAAACGACAACGCGGATTCTCTTAAATCCCGTGTATAAGTTTACCTTTTATTAAGGTCACAGGCCGGGATGGAGCAGTACATTTGCGCCATGACTGCAGAGACTCTTTTCTACCTCATTATAGGCATTTTGACGTTTGACTTTGTACTTGAACGTGTGCTTAGTTACCTTAATTTTACCTGGTATTCCAAACCTGTTCCCAAGGCTGTCGCAGTTGTTTACGACCCAGCGGAATATGAACGCAGCCAAGAATATAAAAAGACAAATTTTAGATTTGGTTTAATTTCTGGTAGCGTATCATTTACGGCAATCCTTATGTTCCTATTTCTGGACGGCTTTGCCATCGTTGATGGCTGGGCGCATAATCTAGTAAGTGGAGAAATTCTCGTGTCCATCGTATTTTTTGCCATTATCGCGATTGCGGGAGAGTTGATTTCGCTGCCGTTCTCCTATTTCGGGACATTTGTTATCGAGGAACGATTTGGGTTCAATAAGACAACCAAAAAGGTCTTTTTCCTAGACAAATTAAAGGGTTGGCTGTTGACAGCTGTTCTAGGCGGTGGTCTTTTAACGATCGTTATTCTTTGTTACCAATGGGCTGGAGATAATTTCTGGTGGTATGTTTGGATATTGATTTTTGCATTTTCATTGCTCATGAATATGTTTTATGCTCGGCTTTTTGTACCTATTTTCAACAAACAGGTTCCACTACAGGAAGGTAGTTTAAAGGAAAAAATAAAGACCTACGCAGAAAGTGTTGGTTTCCAACTGGACAAAATATTTGTAATCGACGGGAGTAAACGATCGACAAAAGCTAACGCCTATTTCAGCGGTTTTGGAAATGAAAAGCGAGTGACTCTATATGACACACTCGTAGAAAAATTATCTGAAGAGCAGATTGTTGCCGTGCTCGCTCATGAGGTTGGGCATTACAAAAAGCGGCACATTATCTATAATTTGATAGCCAGCACCGTCACAACTGGATTCACCTTGTGGTTGTTTTCCCTATTTCTTGATAGCGATACCCTTGCACAATCCCTAGGCGTGGCAACATCATCCTTCCACATAGGACTAGTGGCATTTGGATTGCTCTACGCTCCTATTTCTACAGTAACGGGAATTGTAATGAGTTCTCTTTCGCGAAAGTTTGAATACCAGGCAGACCGTTACGCATCAGAAACCTATGACCCAACACCTTTGATCGCAGCGCTCAAAACACTTTCCAAGACAAGTTTGAGCAACTTAACGCCGCACCCGGCATTTGTATTTTTTAATTACTCGCATCCCAGTTTAAGCCAGCGGATTGAAGCGATGAGGGGTGAGCTGTGAGCAATTAAAATATGGCTAGATGCCAACAAATTATAAAGAACAAAAACCGGGAAATATTTAGTTTTAATTTCTAAAGTCAAACAACCCATAATCAGAATTCTAAATTCCTAATTTAATTCTTTCTCCGTTTCTTTCTCCTTGCTTCCCGCGCGTCTTTTTTGGCTTTTCTTGCCTTGTATTTCTCGATGCGCTGCTCGCGTTCTGCCAGGTTGACGGCATCATAATCTTCTGAAAGGTTTGCCTGAAACTCGTTCCAGTTGGACCTACCCTTAAAATAATCAAAGGGTATGGCAGCGTCCTGTGACTCTAGCTCATCACGATTAAAATGTTGTTGCAGGATGTCTTCTACATAAAAGTCCTCCACAATACGCACTGGTCGATATTCCTCTTTCAATGAAATATCAAAAATACTCGCTGTATTGTTGAACCAGAATGCGCTCCAGCCGCTGCGCAGCCTGCGTATCAGTTCATAAGCGGTATCACCGGTTTGTCGATGGATAAGCTTGATAAGGATCTGTCCCTCAGTTCTGGTCAGTTTTTTGAGTTCTTCCGTGAATTCTTCCTCGATGTAGTCCTCGACCATTTTGGCATACCGGCGTTTGTCGCGTTCCTTTTCAATCGTGAGCAGGCGCTGGTCTAGTTCGGTGAGACGTTCTGCTGCCAGCCGGGCGTACGGCCACACGCGCTTTACCTTGCGTTGCAAGATCAAGTAGCGTATGCGTTCGTACTTACTGGTAAATTTTAAGTTTTTTATTAAGACGACTTCGTCCAGCTCCTTTACACTTATGCTGTCACCGTCTACATAATAATATTCTGGTAACACGGTCGTGGTTGAGTCTGTGGGTGATTGCGCTTTCGCGAAAGCGGAAACAATCAGAAAAAATACAACAAGAAATTTGATTCTATCCATGACACATTGATCGCCAAAAAGCGTTCCAAAAATAAGAATACACCGCTTAACCAACGCAGTTCCCACGGTGATTATTATCTTCACGGAAAATTCAACAATAATGGCCGAAAAAAGCATCCTTACCGATAAATCACTCCAATTTTTAGAGAAATACCTCAATACCGCATCACCCACCGGTTATGAATGGAATGGCCAGAAAGTGTGGATGGATTACCTTAAACCCTATGTAGATGAGTTCATAACAGATAATTATGGAACAGCCGTGGGAGTTATTAATCCAAAAGCAACTTATAAAGTTGTCATTGAAGGCCACGCAGACGAGATCTCGTGGTATGTGAATTACATCACAGATGATGGGCTTATTTACGTTGTACGCAACGGCGGTAGCGATCACCAGATTGCGCCTTCAAAACGAGTAAATATCCACACGGACGAAGGAATCGTTACAGGAGTCTTCGGTTGGCCAGCGATTCACACCCGCGATAAATCTGATGAGAAAGCACCAAAACAGGACAATATATTTATTGACGTAGGTGCAGAAGATAAAAAGGGCGTACTAGAACTAGGCGTTGATGTGGGCTGTGTGATCACTTATCCTGATGAATTTATCGTCCTGAATAAAAACAAGTTTGTTTGTCGTGCGCTCGATAACCGAATGGGCGGATTCATGATCGCCGAAGTCGCGCGATTATTGAAGGAAAATAAAAAGGAATTGGATTTTGGACTATACGTGACCAACAGCGTCCAGGAAGAAATAGGCCTGCGAGGAGCAGAGATGATCACGCACACCATTAAACCCAACGTTGCCATAGTGACAGACGTGACCCACGACACGACCACACCTATGATTGATAAAAAATCAAATGGTGATGC
>JBBSPH010000113.1:0-7540 GCA_038258985.1 Flavobacteriales bacterium | reverse complement strand
TGTCTGGGACTTGTTGTAGGATGGGAAAGAACCGCTTTCGCGAAAGCGAAAACAGTTTTACTTCTGGATATATTCTCTTAACCGCAAGCAATACTGGAACAGTCATCGCGACGTCTCCCATCGCACTCAAACGGATTGTGAGTAATCGCTGCGTCCGTTTCATTATTTACGGGAACGCAGGACTGGATTGAGTTCGTCGTCGTTATACATCTTCATTTGCTTATAGACTTTCATGTACTTCTTACCATCTGCAATGTCGTCCAACAACTGGTCCAGTGCGGTAGAAAGGTCGATGCGCTGTTCCAACAATATATCCAGCTTTTTCTGGCAAGCAGCTTTGTGAGCTTCGCTTGCATCTGGACGAGTTGCCTCTTCTTCCATATGGAAGACTTTAAGCGCGAGTATGGACAGGCGATCTACCGCCCATGCTGGACTTTCCGTATTTATGGTTGCACCATCGTTAACGATCACATCGCTGTATTTCTCCAGAAAATAGCTGTCAATATATTCCACCATATCTGTCCTGTCCTGATTACTGGCATCGATCTGGCGTTTGAGTGTGAGTGCCGCGACTGGGTCAATATTTGGGTCACGTATGATGTCTTCATAATGCCACTGCACAGTGTCGATCCAGCATTTGCGGTACAGCAGATGCTCGATTAGTTGGGTATCGCGATCGTGTTTGTTTTCAAAATTTTGATCTACCGTGTTAATTACATGGTAGTCGTTAATAACGTTCTGGAAGATAGCAATAGCTTTGGCTGCAAACATAGATTCGTATTAAATTACAAATATAGAATTTCTAATCGTAGCGGCTATCGCAGGAAGATGGCGAGTATGACCAATAATGCGGGAACCAAAAAAATAAACTCGCGCAATCCTTTATGGCGTATATGCTCCAAAGCACGAACTTGAAAAATCGCCAAAACCGGCACCAACAGCAAAATGTACGCTACATCAAATAAAAGTCCCAGTACCAAAGCGCATATTCCCGCAACGGTCAAAACGCTGAATCGCGGTCGAACTCTTTGCTGGATATCGACCAGCTTGACTATGTAAATCACAAAGCCAATTACCGCAGCCGCGGCCATTAACCAAGCAATCAATTGACCAGGTTGCCATTGTTGTAGCATTCCAGAGATCTCGTAGGCCTGAACATACAATAGCTGAGTCAAAATCTCGATTTCCAAAAGAATTTCCAGTGTGATGGATAGAGTCACTACACAACCCATTGCTACAAAAGGAATCACCCAGTGACGCCACTTGGTCCGATCAAAAAGAAAAATCGCGGTGAATATCACAAACAAAAAGAACACCATTACCGGATGGATTAATGTTGCAATACAGATCCAAAATGTTCCATCAAAAATCTTGCGTATGGTTTGCGTTCCCGTTTTCAAACTAAGCAACCGCCGCAATGATAGCAATAGCAGCAACAAACATAACGCGAACTCCATTTGTATGCCAACTATAACTAGCGATAAGGTGAGCATGGTATAGGCAAACAATCCATAAGAATTCTGGCCAGTCAACTCGTTCTTAAGAATGATGAACTGCACCAACAGTAAGGCCAGCGGCAGAATGATACCAATAATCAAAAGCGACCACTGCCACATGCCGTCGAGAAACCACAACAATCCTATACTGAACGGTCCCAGCAATAAGATACCTACCAAGTAATGAAAGGGCTGCGAGGAGCTAAAAAATCGGGAAAGCATATGTTTTTTTCACTATTTTTGCAGTCTTAAGCAAGTTACATCAATGAAAGATTTATTTGAGGCTATTGCCTATTTATTCGAGGAAGTCCTAATGGTTCCATTCAACTGGATACGTGAATTGGAATTGGAAAACTGGTGGCTTGCAAATGCATTTACCTGGGTTGCTATCATTGTATTGATCTGCGCATTAGGATATTGGATGAAGCAATTGCGCATTTTTGACCAAAGCGGCGAGGAAGATAAATCCCAGACGGCGCACTCTTTCTTGAAATAAGATTACAGGTCAAACCCTATATCTTTCCTATAATACATCCTATCAAAATGTAGTTTTTCTACGTTTTCATAGGATTTTTTTACGGCCTCTTGGAATGTATTCCCAAAGCTGGTCATGGCAATGACCCGACCGCCAGCAGTTACTACTTTTCCGTTTTTTTCCGTTGTACCTGCGTGAAAGGTGATGCTGCCGTCTACTTTTTCCAATCCCGTGATTTCCATTCCTTTATCATAATTTTCAGGATAACCGCCTGCGACGAGCATAACGGTTGCAGCGCTGCGCTGATCGATGGTGAGGTTTTCTTTGTGGAGTTCCGCTTTCGCGAAAGCATGGAAATGACTCAATAAATCGCTAGAAATAAGCGGCAGTACAACCTCAGTCTCTGGATCGCCCATGCGCACATTGTACTCAATGACCAAAGGCTCGCTATCCACAATCATCAAACCGATGAAAATGAAGCCTTTGTAGGTGATGTTCTCTTTTTTCAGTCCATCAACAGTAGGTTTGATAATGCGCTCCTCCACTTTTTTCATGAGCACCTCATCTGCAAATGGGACGGGAGAAATTGCGCCCATACCACCCGTATTGAGTCCGGTATCACCCTCACCGATGCGCTTATAATCCTTTGCGGACGGCAGCACTTTATAACTGTTTCCATCTGTCATCACAAAAACGCTCATCTCAATGCCGTCCAGAAATTCCTCGATCACCACTTTATTGGACGCTGCACCAAACTTGCCACCCACAAGCATTTCCTCCAGTGATTCCTTGGCCTCATCTGCATCAGCGATAATGAGAACACCCTTGCCGCCAGCGAGTCCATCAGCCTTGAGGACGTAAGGTGGCCGCAAGCTGTCAATAAATTGCATTCCTGCCTTGAGATTCTCTTTGGTAAAACTCTGGTATGCTGCGGTTGGTACATTATTCCGCATCATGAATTCCTTGGCAAATTCTTTGGAACCCTCAAGCACTGCGCCTTTCTTGGATGGGCCAATTACGTTAACGCCAGACAATTGCTCGTCGCGCTGGAAAAAATCATAGATTCCATCTACCAGCGGTGCCTCTGGACCCACGACGACCATTGTGATGTCCAGCTCCAATACCTTGGTTTTGATCGCGGCAAAGTCGGTTACCGACATGTCAATATTTGTAGCGATTTGCGCCGTGCCCGCATTGCCGGGCGCGACATAAAGTTGAGTAAGTAGTGGACTGCTGGAAATGGATCTGGCAAAAGCATGCTCGCGGCCGCCGCTGCCCAAAATCAAAACGTTCATAGGTGGGTTGTTGAGAAAGCAAAAATAAAAGTTTTACTTTGCTATCGACGCTCAATCTGCCTTTAAATGCCGCTACCCTATTTCAGAAAATCGCTACAATGGCAAGGCTATGATTTGAAAAAGGCAAATTTGCTATTAAAGCAAGTCTCCAGTTGGAATAATGAGCAGCAGCTACAGCAACGCCAGCAGATTCTGGGACATCATTTTAAGTTCAACGCTTTTTATAATACCCTCGTTCCCAATAAAATGACAACTTGGGAAGATTTGCCCATCCTTACTAAAGCAGATCTCCAGCAACCGCTACACCAGCGATTGAGCAAGGGATATACCACCACAAGCATTCACAAAGGAAAAACCAGTGGCTCCAGCGGGCATCCATTTACCTATGCGCGCGACAAATTTTGTCACGCCATGACATGGGCAGCTTTTGACCAGGCCTATCAAGCACATGGCATCGATCTGAATCGATCGCTAGAGGCTCGGTTTTACGGTATATCGTCTGGCGGTTTTCCCAGATTCAAGGAACAGCTCAAAGATTTTGTGGGCAACCGGCATCGCTTTTCCATATTTGATATGAATGATGCGGTTTTGGCGGGATATGTTGATCGCTTTCGCGAAAGCGAATACCACTACATCAACGGCTATACGAGTAGCATAGTGTTGTTTGCCAAATATTTACAACGACAAAACCTCATCCTGAAGAAGGTTTGTCCAACTTTAAAAGCTTGCATCGTTACCAGCGAGATGCTGTTTGAAGACGACCGGGAATTATTGGAAAAAGTTTTAAGCGTTCCCGTGATCAATGAATATGGGAGCAGCGAGACGGGATTGATAGCAATTCAAAATGTAGATGGCGCAATGGTTTTGAATACCAACACCCTTTTTATTGAAGTCGTCGACATGCAAAACAAACCTGTTGCTGATGGCACCGTTGGTAAAATTTTGATTACCGATTTGTTCAACAAAGCGCACCCGTTTATTAGGTATGAGATTGGCGATCTGGGAAGCATTTCCACAAAAAACAGAAAGCGGGTTTTACAAAGATTACAGGGCAGAACCAGCGATATTGCCCGCTTGCCTAATGGAAAAGTCATTCCCGGACTGACCTTTTATTATGTCACCAAGAGTGTGATCAACGAGCAAAGCACGGTAACCGAATTTATAATCATTCAAAAAAAACCCTTGCTTTTCCAAATCCAATATGTCGCGGTAACTGCACTTACAATCAAAGAACAACAACAAATTCAAAAGGCCATGGCAACATATGCTGATGCCTCGATTCTAGTAGAATTTATGCATTTAGAACAATTGAATCGCAGCAAACGCGGGAAGCTGAAGCAGTTTATAACGGAGGTGTTTTAAATCAAATCGATTTTTTCAATCTATTCTTCACAAAAAACTGCTCATAAAAAAATAACGTCATGCACCAACAGCTTTTGAGCAATCCATACCCCAAATGTTCGCGGTATATGGCATAATTGTATTTAATCAAATCTAGTTTTGTAGCAGAGAGTCCCGTGCCCAGTCTATAACTAGCTAGCGGTTCCTGTATTCCTATAGCGGCTCCACCTACTTTCAAAACATCGAGCCACATTGCCCAGTCTTGGCGCTTGCGCATATTGGGAATCGGGATTTTGCCTATAGCTACCGCATCATAAATTCCAGTTAGATTTCCTAAGTAATTCGTCTTGTGAAGTTTTTCAAAATTCAGTTCAGGGGAAATTGTTTGGATGGCGATGGGCTGCCTAAAATCTTTTTCAAATATCTCGTAGGCAGTGTAGCAAATACTACGGTTACTGGATTTTAAGACTTCTACCTGTTTGGCGATCTTTTCTGGCTTCCATAGGTCATCTGCATCTAAAAACGCAATGTAACGTCCTGTGGCTAGCTCTAGAGCCCTGTTGCGCGTTACTCCGGCACCCATGTTCACATGATTCCGTTGAATAGCAAAGGCTATATTTGGTTTTTGATGTTGTTGGGAATACGCTTTCGCGAAAGCGAAACTCCCATCCATACTCGCATCATCAACTATAATCAACTCAAGTGGCCTATACGTTTGCTGCAGGATGCTATCCAATGTTGCGGGCAGTGTCGCGAGATCGTTGTATACCGGAATGATGATGGATACGGTATCCATCTAGTACGCTTTTTGGTCACCAGAAAATATGTCCCCTATTGTCTTAAAGATAATCCGAATGTCCATGAGGGTACTCCAGTGCTCGATATAATGGATATCGTTGCGCACGCGACCGACGATATCATCGTCTGTTTCTACCTCCCCACGGTACCCACTAACCTGAGCAAGTCCTGTAATTCCTGGTTTTACAAAGTGGCGCACCATAAATTTGTCGATTCGCTCTGAATACATGTGGGTGTGACTTACCATATGGGGCCGCGGCCCGACGACGCTCATATCTCCTTTAAGTACATTGAAAAATTGTGGTAATTCATCGATACTGGTCTTACGCAGGAACTTGCCGATAGCTGTTAGGCGATGGTCGTTCTTGGAAACCTGATGAATGTCTGCCGTGTTATTGGGTGCCATGGAGCGGAATTTATAACACTCAAACTCCTGATAATCGAGTCCATTGCGTTTCTGCTTAAAGAATACAGCTCCCCTTGATTCAAATTTGATCATTAATGCGATGATGGGCGTGAGCCACGACAATAGTCCGATAATGACTAGCAGGGAAAAAAGAATATCAAACGCTCTTTTGGCTAGCTGATTTACAGGATCATCTAGCGGAATCTCGCGCAGGGAGAGAATAGGTGTATTCCCATAATAATCGTACTTGAGATGTTTGGCAAGAATGGTTTCTGGATTAGGCAGGAACTTGAGCGTACGCAAATTGTTGTCTGCATAGTCTGTTAGCTCCAACAGCTGGCTATCTGATAATTCCTTGACAGAGCAAAAAATCTCATCGATGTTGTTTTCCAATACGAATTTCTTGATACGCGCCAGATCAAATCCAATCGAGCTCACATTGAACATATTCTGCAAACGGTAACCGTAGTCAGGGTGGGCTTCAAAGAATTGTTGTAATTCTAGTGTTTCATTATTCTCTCCCACCATCACAATGTTGCGAAAGTTACCTCCCAGATAGCTGCGGTAATTCTTGAAAATATAGAATACTGTGACCTTGAGTAGAACTATTGTGGTGAAAACAACGGCGATATACTGAAGAATGTAACCACTTGTGCTATCGATCTCGTAATAGTATCCAAAGAAAGCAAAGACTACTAATGTAAAAAACACAAGCTGTTTCACCATCAAGACTAACAAAGAAGATAACTGTGTATTTCTATGGATCTGATAAAAGCCTAACTGCATAGATCCTACTATCCAGCAGATACCGATAAAAATGGAAAATGAAAGTGTATCAAAGTTTTGATGAAAGAAAAATACGGTAGTATACACAATCAGGACAAGATCAATAATATATGAAATGGGCCGTATAAGGCTCGAATACCGCCCATCCCGATAACTGATGTTATCGCCTGCTATGCTCGCTAAAATCTTTGTGTTCACTTTTCTTTAATTCTTCTGGAGATAGCTGTTTAAAATAATCAAAGGTTAGCTTCATCCCTTCCTTACGGTCCACTTTTGGTTCCCAATCGAGAATCTCTTTTGCCTTGCTAATATCTGGTTGTCGCTGCATAGGGTCGTCTTGCGGCAACGGCTGGTAAATTATTTTTTGATCAGTTCCCGTTAAATGTATGATTTCTTCCGCAAACTCCTTGATAGATATTTCATGAGGGTTGCCGATATTGACTGGGTCTGAATAATCGCTGAGTAATAATCTATAAATTCCCTCTACTTGGTCATCTACATAGCAGAAAGATCTGGTCTGTGACCCATCGCCGAAAACGGTAATATCTTCCCCACGCAAAGCTTGTCCCATAAAAGCTGGAATTACCCGGCCATCATTCAATCGCATTCTGGGGCCATAGGTATTGAAAATCCTCACTATCCTAGTTTCAAGACCGTGGTACCGGTGGTAAGCCATAGTCATGGATTCCTGGAAGCGCTTTGCCTCGTCATAAACACCGCGTGGGCCTATAGTATTTACATTACCGTAATAGTCCTCGGTTTGTGGATGTACCAGTGGATCGCCATAGATCTCTGAAGTAGAAGCGATGAGTAGCCGGGCATTTTTGGCCATGGCTAACCCCAATAAGTTGTGGGTTCCTAGGGACCCCACTTTTAAGGTTTGAATGGGTATTTTCAAATAATCAATGGGACTTGCCGGCGAGGCAAAATGAAGAATGTAATC
>JBBSPH010000112.1:0-7550 GCA_038258985.1 Flavobacteriales bacterium | reverse complement strand
TAGATCTTCCGGAGGTGGTAGATCTTCAGGTGGACGATGATAATTTAAAGAAAAGAAAAAGATGAAAAAATTATTTATAATGAGCGCACTTTTAGCAGGTGCGCTTTTTTGTGAAGCACAAACGGTAAATGATGGTCTGATATATGGCCAACAGGATAACCTCTATGGAACAGCTCGATACCGCGCCTTAAGCGGAGCCTTTGGAGCTCTAGGTGGGGATTTGAGTGCGGTGGGACAGAATCCTGCGGGATCTGTAATCTTCAATAACCACTACGCTAGCTTTTCTCTAGCCAATAGCACTAATGATAACACCACTAATTATTTCAATTCAACTGCGTCGTCTGACTCATCTGATTTTGATTTGAATCAAGCCGGTGGGGTTCTCGTGTTTAAAAGTACAAGCGGTAGCCCATTGACTAAATTTTCTATTGGGTTGAATTATGATGCCACAAAATCTTATGATGATAATGTATTTCTAACAGGAACGGCAAATACTTCCATCGCTCAGTATTTCTTGAATAATGCCAATGGTTTTACCCTTGATAATTTCGAAACGCAGGCTGGGGAATCGGTGGCAGATCTTTACCAATTTTTGGGAGAAAACGTTAATTTCAGTGCACAACAAGGGTTATTGGGATTTCAGGGATTTGTTATCAACCCTGTCACACCCGGCGATGCTGGGAATAACAGCTACGTATCTGCTACGGGTACTGGTTTCTTTGACCAAGGTTATGAGGTTATAAGTTCTGGAACTCAAGGCAAGCTCACATTCAATGTTGCAGGAGAATTCTATGAAAAATGGAGTTTGGGACTTAATTTAAATTCTCATTTCATCGATTATTCACGATTTACGGGATTTAGAGAACTTAACAATAACGCCAGCAGCACGACGACAGATGTGCAGTTCAACAACAGATTATCCACCATCGGTAACGGATTTTCCTTTCAAGTGGGTGCCATTGGTAAGATCACAGAATCACTACGTATAGCAGCAACCTACGAGTCACCGACTTGGTACGATATTGAAGAGAGACTGGAACAAGAACTCTTTACTACTACCACTGGTGAGACTGGTCAACGCACATTAGTAGATGTGGACCCCAACGTCATCAACATTTATGCACCCTACGATTTGCGTTCTCCAAGCAGTGTTACGGGAAGTATTGCTTACATCTTTGGCACTAAAGGCTTATTGAGTGTAGATTATTCCAGTCGCGACTATGCTAGCCTGCAAT
Source organism: Flavobacteriales bacterium (assembly GCA_038258985.1). Classification (GTDB taxonomy): domain Bacteria; phylum Bacteroidota; class Bacteroidia; order Flavobacteriales; family Flavobacteriaceae; genus Nonlabens. The sequence goes on along the minus strand of JBBSPH010000112.1, from coordinate 6,315 downwards.
TCAGTCCAGAAAATAATGAGACCTTCTCGGCGAATAATGCCGAAATTCAGGATCAATTGGATCGTGCCGCAACTTTACGTATAGGCGGTGAATATAGGATTAACAACTTTACGCTTAGAGGTGGATATCGGTTTGTTGAATCCCCTTACCAAAATAAGGTCATCGCAGACGACTTTAATGGATATAGTGCTGGACTGGGGTACACATGGGGCAGTACCACCCTAGATATATCCTACGACTACGCAGACCGTGATTACAGCCAGCAGTTATTTTCAACTGGATTAACAAACAGGGCTAGCGTCAATAATGAAAGAAATAATGTAGTGTTAACACTCGGTTTCAACCTATAGCAGGATGCTTGTAGTAAGTTCGCTTTCGCGAAAGCAGAAAAACCAATTAGATAATAATAGGAAAGCGCCTTAAAAGGGCGCTTTTTATGCTCTTATCTTTTTAGGGAAAAATGGCCTGTGACTTCTCTACTACTGCCATCCAGCTCGTATTCCAATCTGAACCAATAGTCAGTGCTGGGTAATAACTCGCCATTGAAAATACCATCCCATCCTGCTCCTGTTGGGTTCAATTGCTTGAGTAGTTTACCGTAACGGTCAAAAATAAAAATACGCAAATTGGGAAGGCTGTCATCTGCAGCCACATTCCAAGTATCATTGAACCCGTCATTGTTAGGGGTAAAAAATTTGGGATAACCGTACACAAATATTTGACTAGTTACAGCACCACAGCCATTACGCTCGGCGATAGTGATGGTATGAATTCCCGGAGTCACATTATCAAAAACTGGATTGTCCTGATACAGTCCATCGTCCAGCTGAAACCAATAATTATCTGGACCATTTGCCGTTATTTCTACACGCTGGTTCTCTTGAAAGGGTTCACTGGTAATATCTATAGTGAAAGTATCTGGTGGTCCTGCAAGTCGAACTCGAGTGGAATCGCTATTTGTACAGCCTGTAGCAGCATTTGTAACGATGACCTCGTATAAGCCCTGCTGTTCAGTGATTAGAACTGAATCAGTTTCTGTGGGCAATAGTTGTCCATCAAATCGCCATTCAAAATCGAAATCTACATTGCTCAATCCGGTGTCCAATACTGCAGGGCCATCTACCAGCATCCCTTGTGGATCCCGACATAGCACAACCTCATCCTGCAATTGTGGCAATGGTATCTCGCCAAACAATAAATTGAGCACCGTCATGTCAAAACAACTGGTCACCGTATTTTCCAACCGTGCAAAAACTATTCTATCTGCAGTATATGTGATTAGTGTTGCGATAGGATTAGTTCCAGCATTTGCAGCAATCTGGGAATCGTAGTAACTCACCCTTGTATCTGTTTGACCATTTTGAATCTGTGCGCTGCTATTGTTTAAGTCATAGCTTATATTACCACTACCGTCATCACACAATGCGACATCTACCGGCATTTGCGTAACAGGAGGCGGTACTATTTCCAGATCAAAGCTGCCAGTAGTAAAACATCCCGTCGCGTCAAATTGAATGCGATAAAAAATTGTTTCGTTGGGAGAATTTCCAGTGTATGCTTCGGGATCCAATGAAGATGTTCCCGCTAGGGCATTTGCCTGTGTATTGAAATATGAAACAGAAACTCCTGACTGTCCAGTGCTTATAGCTGCCGTCCGGTCATTCAACCTAAAAACGGTAGTTCCATCATTATTAACATCACAAACCTGCAGTATAGGCACGGCAGATATAAGAGGTACTGGCTTTATAATCAATTGAAATGACGCAATGCTGAAACAGCCCGTGTTAATGTTCTCTACCCTAGCGAAGATTGTAACTGCAGGGGACGAGCTCGTGAATGATGGAGCAACAGCAGCGGTTGCTGTATTTGCATCTGTCTGATTGAGGTGATAGGTGATGCGATAATCTGCCGCGGGACTCCCATTGAGTAGGTTTGTATCATTATCAGTAAGTAGAAATACCTCAACACCATCACCACTGGGATCATCACAATTTTCTAGATCAATCGGTAAACCTAATATAGGCTTCTCATTGACAACCAGATTGAAACTTGTAGTTGCAAAACAGTCGGTATTAAATCGACTATCGATACGTGCAAAAAAGGTCTGCGGATTAACTGAATTTTGAAAACCTGTTTTTAAAATTGAATTCTGACGCATATTTGCCTCTATCTGTGAATTGTAGTAAGTAACTTCAAATGCCGCAGGGTCCTGGCCGCCTAAAACAGCTGCATCATTACTGGACAAAACAAAGTTGGCAAGACCGTCGTTTGAATCATCATCGCAAATCTCGAAGTCGGGAATTGTATTTGCCACCACTGGATTACCGCCAACTACCACATTGAAGGTACCACTATCAAAACAAGTGGCATCCAAAACGCTTTCCACCCGGGTAAAGATCGTTTGAATAGGCGTATTTTCATTGGTATAGGCCGTCAGATTAGTAATGGGGTTTAATCCAACATTTGCCTCTGCCTGTGTTCTGTAATACGTAACGGTAGCATCTGTACTGGATTGAGTCCCCAGTATTGCGGGAGTTGTTTGCGTGAGATCAAATACTTCAAATCCATCGTTACTTGCGTCATCACAAGTCGTTAAATCTGGCACATCGTTATGGATTGCTCTTTGTATCGCGACTTGAAAATTTCGAATCGTGGAACAGCCTGTTGCATTGTTTATGACAGAGGCATAAATAGTTTCTGGAGTTGTACCGGCTGAATAGTTAGCTGGATTAGCTATCAAATTTGTATCGTTTTGTGCATCGGCCAATTGTCGGTAATACGACACCCTAAAGTCAGTGGCGTTTTGATCTGCTAACATGGAAGCTGTATTCTGCGTTAAATCCACCGAATTTATGTTTCCTACGTTATCACAGACGATGAGGTCGACGGGAGGTAAAGGAGCCGGCAAGGGTCGCACTTCTATACAGACCTCTTCTGTATATATGCATCCGAAATCATCTTCTACCTCATAAGTATAGCATTTTGTACCGACTGCATCTGGTTGTACCGTGATGTCGTTTCCATTTCTTGCCAGGATTGTCATATCAGGAAGCCATTCCTCTCTAACCTTCGCAGGTTGATAGGAAAGATTGGTGGGTACTAACGCTGGGTTAAAGTTTAAACCCCATTGAAAAATATAACCGTTATCTCGACCCGCATTATCAGTAACTGTCAGGCACCATTGTCCATTCAAACTGCTCCCTACAAAATTTGAGAAGGAGGTCTGAGGTCGGTAGCTACCAGCTGGAAAAGGAACCCGAACAGAGAATAAGCTTAGCGCTCGCTGAAAAGTTTCATTTGCTGGGGGCATTTCGGTGATTTCATATCTAAATCCTTGACCTGGGGCTGTGGGGCTTACATCATCTTGCACAGGCATTCCTAAAAATTTTTGTCCTTCAGCTTCTCCTGCCTGTAAAATCACGATGGAAGATCCATTGGGTGCAGTTAGAATTATATCCAGATCATCTGCCCAGCTATGTTCAATGTTCATGAACATATTCAAAAGATTAGATGGATCTGTGAAAACAGCACCTGCATCAAACAAATCCACGTCAATGCACGTTTGATAGCTAACACCATTGCCGTCGGGCAGGAAAGTTTGCCCAGTCACCGGTGGTGCTGGAGTTGCTCTAAATGGAACTGTAGCAACAGCCCCAGTAAGCGTAGTGCTCTCACCAATACAAATTTCGTTTTCCACAGCTAAAGTCCCTGTGAAATCCGGCTCCGTGGAAACTTGAACCACCAAGTCGATCAAATTTCTGTCTGAGCAACCGTTTGCATCTGTTACTTGAAAACGAACCTGGTAAGAACCAGGTCGTGTAAAAACCTCAGTTTGGTTCCTTCCAGGATTGAGGCCACGTCCATTATCAAAATCCCACTGATAGGTGGCTCCAGCATTACTGGCACTAAAAATAGCATCTCCTTCAAATTGAATATTATCACCGGCACATACCCTCAATATACCATCAGTATCTACCGCTGGAAATGTTGTTATGACAGGTGTAATCGTCTGGCAGGGATCAATACAGGATCGGGTAGCTTCCCAACCCGCAGCACTCACTGCTACATTACTAATGAAGCGAAAAGTCAAACAACCCGTGGTATTAGAAACAGTTGCCTGCACAATTCCCGGAGCGGTAAGCGTGTTTGTAAACGTATTGATTAATGGCGCTGCAGTGCTATCACCATCATAAACCGTAAGCACATCGCCCACGGCAAGATTCATAAAGGTAAAATTAAAGACCATACGGTCCGTTCCTATAACCGGACAAAACGTAATCTCGCCACTAGCGCTATCGGCATAGCTTCCAGTCCGACCACCATCATCAGTAAAAATAACATCCGTGCTACATCCTATATATTTTTCACGCCTGCTGAAACTAGAGCTCGGCATTTCAATAACAGTCTGCGCTAGAGAAATCGTACAGCAAAAAAATAGAAGTACACGTAATATGTGTTTCATACTCAAAATGTAGTTATGCAACTGTGGTAAATATCGGTAAACCGTTTCTCGATAAACAAACGTAGCCTAACTTGTTTTAGTCTGTTCAGTCAAATCTGTGTCAATAGAGCGCTAAGTTGTAAATTTGCACTCGATTTAAATAGCGCCTTTCAAAGGCTTGATTTTATGAAAGTAGAAGATTTTTTAGACAATATAGAAGACCAGGATCATTTATCATCAAATGAGCAAACACCTTTGCGACCAGATGCTTTTGATTTGAGTGATGCAGATAAGATAGCGTCAATCAAAGAGAATGTATTTGACATTCTTCATACGCTAGGTATGGACATGACGGACGATAGTTTGAAGGGAACGCCCAACCGCGTGGCCAAGATGTTTGTCAACGAGATATTTGGTGGGCTGCGGCCACAAACCAAGCCCAGTGCATCCACCTTTGAGAATAAGTACAAGTACAATGAAATGCTGGTAGAAAAGAACATCGTGCTCTATTCTACCTGCGAGCATCATTTGTTGCCCATCGTGGGACGTGCTCACGTCGCCTATATCTCAAATGGTAATGTGGTCGGCCTATCAAAGATGAACCGCATCGTTGATTACTACGCCAAAAGACCACAAGTCCAGGAACGATTGAACATTCAGATTGTACGCGAGCTGCAGAAGGTTTTGAATACAGAGGATGTTGCCTGCGTCATTGATGCAAAACACCTGTGCGTGAACAGCCGCGGCATACGCGATATTGATAGCAGCACAGTCACGGGAGAATTTGGCGGGCGATTCAAGGATGCCCAGGTAAAGGCAGAGTTTTTGGACTACATTAAGTTAGAAACAAAGTTCTAAGCCCTTTGCTGGCTGTGGATCTGTAGAAATTTCGCTTTCGCGAAAGCGAACTAAATTCAACTGAGGAACAACTCAAAATTTAATCAATACATAATAGATGCCTCTATACCAAGATCAATCGTTAAAACTATACAACTCCATGGCTGGGGAGAAGCAGGTTTTTGAGCCTATTCATGAAGGTCGTATAGGAATGTACGTTTGTGGACCAACGGTTTACAGCAATGTCCATCTGGGCAATTGCCGTACGTTCATCAGTTTTGACATGATCTACCGATATTTGACGCATTTAGGGTACAAGGTGCGTTACGTGCGCAACATTACCGATGCCGGACATTTAACGGACGATGCAGACGAGGGCGAGGATAAGATCTCCAAAAAGGCACGACTAGAAAAGCTCGAACCCATGGAAGTTGTACAGCAATACACGCTGGATTTTCATAACGTAATGCAGCGTTTCAACACCATCCCGCCCAGTATCGAGCCTACAGCTACGGGACATATTGTAGAACAGATTGAGATTATAAAGACGATTTTAGATAAGGGTTACGCCTATGAGCGCAATGGATCCATCTATTTTGATGTATTGAAATTCAATAAGGATCACCACTACGGTAAATTGAGCGGTCGCAATCTTGAGGACATGATTACCAGCACTAGAGAGCTGGAGGCGCAGAGCGAGAAAGAGAATCCGCAGGATTTTGCCTTGTGGAAAAAGGCATCGCCAGCACACATCATGCGCTGGCCTAGCCCATGGGGTGATGGTTTCCCTGGCTGGCACCTGGAATGTACAGTAATGAGTTCTAAATATTTGGGCGAGACGTTTGACATTCACGGTGGTGGTATGGATTTGAAATTCCCGCATCATGAGTGTGAAATCGCACAAGGCGAGGCAGCCCACGGCCATAGCCCAGTTAATTACTGGATGCATGCAAACATGCTGACGTTAGAAGGCAAGAAAATGTCGAAGTCAACTGGTAACTCCATCCTCCCGCAGGAACTGTTCACCGGCGACAATG
>JBBSPH010000111.1:0-7606 GCA_038258985.1 Flavobacteriales bacterium | reverse complement strand
GGTTGAGGTTCTCAAAGGGATATAAATTTACAACGATCTAAAATTTGCGATCACCTTTAAGGCAACGTCTAACGCGGCTGTGCCATCTTCCAGATTAACGATGGGTCGGGTGTCGTTTTCGATGGCGTCTGCAAAGGTTTCCAGCTCGGCCAGAATGGCGTTGGTATCTACAATATCTGGATTATCAAAATAGATCTGTTTTTTGATTCCTTCTGCATTTTGCAGGATCATATCAAAATCTCCGGGAACTGCTGGTGCATCTTTCATGCGGACGACTTCCACTTTTTTAGTCAAGAAGTCAACCGATATATAAGCGTCCCGTTGAAAAAACCGTGCCTTACGCATTTTTTTCAGGCTGATCCTGCTTGCCGTAAGGTTTGCCACACAGCCGTTTTCAAACTCAATGCGAGCATTGGCAATATCCGGTGTTTCAGAAATCACGCTCACTCCGCTGGAGCTAACGTGTTTGACAGGACTTTTTACCACACTCAAAATTGCATCTATGTCGTGGATCATAAGATCAAGCACCACACTAACGTCCGTTCCTCGCGGGTTGAATTCTGCCAATCGGTGTGTTTCAATAAACATCGGATTTTCGATCCGGTCTTGCACGGTTCTGAAGGCATCGTTGAAACGCTCGACTTGTCCTACTTGACCTTTGACGTTATGCTTTCGCGCAAGCGCTATTAATTCCTCTGCATCTGCCACGGTAACCGTGATGGGCTTCTCTATAAAAAGATGTTTACCGGCCTCCAATACTTTTTTACCACTCGCGTGGTGATAGGTCGTGGGAGTGACCACATCTATCATATCGCAGGCAGCGATGAGCTCGTCTACATTTTCAAAATAGGTATACCCTAGAGTTGATTCTATTTCACGGGCATATGCTGGATTAGAATCGTGGAAACCAACCAATTCATAACGGCTGGATTGCTGCAATAATTTAAGGTGGATTTTACCCAAATGTCCTGCTCCCAGAACGCCTGCCTTCAACATATATGTGGTGTTTCCCACAAAAATAGGGATTTTGATGCTGAATCGATCAGTATGTTGGCTTTCTATCTTTGTTTAAGTGGTTTAGAGTGTTTGACGACACTAATTTGGGCGTTCCCTTCCCGCAAAATGCTGGATGGTCGGGCTATGCGCTACAACCTGCCTGTCGTGCCTCTGGCAGGCAGGTCTTTTTAAGCCAAATGTTCACACCGGTCAGGCTTAAAAAGGATTTACGCTACTATCCCTAACGCTTATTAATTTGGCAGTTAAAATCGGGATTACCGTGGCTGTGAATAAGTGCATACAAATAGAAAGAGGATTCATTGAAATCTTATAGCCAACCATCTATTTTTGTTGCTATCAAGGACGATTTTATACATAAAGGAAAGCGGCGCCAGTTGGTGCAATTGATGCGCGAGAAAGGCATTGTGGACAATGCTGTTTTGGATGCCATGAATCGTGTGCCGCGGCACTTGTTTCTGGATAGTTCCTTTCTAGAGCATGCCTACAAGAACAAGGCATTCCCAATAGGTGCCGACCAGACGATCTCACATCCCTATACGGTGGCCTTCCAGAGTGAATTGCTCCATGTGCAGCCGGGCGACAAGGTACTGGAGATAGGGACGGGAAGTGGTTACCAGTGTGCGGTACTACTGGAAATGAAACTGCTCGTCTACACTGTCGAACGCCAAAATGAGCTTTTCAAAAAAACCAATACGCTTTTCAAAAAACTACATTATCGACCGCGTAAATCCGTTTTCGGCGATGGGTATAAAGGTTTGCCTGATGAGGCTCCGTTTGATGCGATCATCGTTACCTGTGGCGCGCCCAAGATTCCTGATGCTTTGTTTGACCAATTGAAAATAGGAGGTAGGTTAGTCATTCCCGTGGGTGTAGAACACCAGATCATGACACTTGTCGTGCGTAAATCAGAACATGAATTCTCTAGCACTACGTATGGTGAATTTAGGTTTGTGCCATTTTTGGGCGGGAAAGAGTAGGTACAGGCTTCTATTCGCTTTGGCCTTTTGCCGTTATGGGATACATTTTATTTAATTGGGAAACTACTTTTTGAACCTGGGATAAGGGTACTGCAATGTCAATAGCACAACTTGTGGTAAAGCGCTGCTCATTAATGGTGTAGTTATTTTCCTCGATAAATCGCATCACCTGACTCATCTGCGGGTAGTCAAAATGGATGTAAACGATGCCGGTAATTACCCGCATCACTATTGATGCTTGATCCAGGGCTTGCCTCGAAGCTTCCCTATAGGCCTGGATGAGCCCGCCGACGCCTAGCTTAGTCCCACCAAAAATTCTGCTTACCACGACCAGCACATCTCTCATTTCAAGAGCGTTGATTTGTGACAGGATTGGATCTCCCGCACTATGGCTGGGTTCACCGTCATCATTCGAACGATAGTAATCGTCCGTGGCGCCCAGTTTCCAGGCATAGCAGTGATGACCAGCCTTGGGATGTGCATTTTTCAAAGATTGTAAAATTTCAGCGTGCTGGGACTCTGTCGTAAAGGGAAAAGCTGTGGCGTAAAACTTACTGCCGCGATCCTTGTAAAGAATTTCTGGAGAAGGAGATAATATGGTTTTGTAAGAATCTTTCATTGAAGAGTTACGCTTTCGCGAAAGCGATACAAACGATAGCCACTACCGCAAGTAAGATACCGTAGTAATTCTGACGATGCAGCCGTTCGTTAAATAATACATATCCAAGTAAGGCCGTAAACAAAACGGTTCCCACATGGTTGATGGGAAAGACCACACTGCTTTCCATATCGGTTTTTAATGCCTTAATAATAAAGTAGATGGAAAAGTAATTTGGTATTCCCAAAACGACACCAGCGACAATGGATTTCCAGTGTAGAAACCTACCATTGATGGCCTCGAATAGTAAAACCAACAGTCCAATCCCAAATGCCATCGCAAAGCAAACCGCGCTGAATAGCGGCTCATCGCCATTGGAAACGTGTACTCTTTCGGCATATTTTATTAGGGTGTCGATGGCACCGCTGCCTAGAAAAAGCAGCACAGGCAAAATAAAATATCCTTTGTGCAAGGGCAAGCCATCTTTCGATTTGATAGAAGTCAAGTAAACCGATGCGAGCGCTAGAATAATTCCCAATACCTTCAACCATCCCATGGATTCTTGATAGAGCCAGATGCCAAAGACAACCGGTATCACCAGTGACATCTTACTTGCCACCGCAGCGACGGAAAGCCCATTTTTTTGGCTGGTCAGCGCCATGACATTGAAGATGAGGATAAACAGGGTTCCTAATATAACGGTGTACCAGAACCAGTTGGAATTGGCAACCTCCTCAAATCGGATGGTTCCCTGATAGGCTAACAATCCTGTTATTGCTGCCGCCAAATAGTTGACAACTATAGCGTGTAATGTATTGATTTTAAATAGGCCAAAATATTTGAAAATCACATACAGCAGGCTGGACGTGGCGATGCTCAGGAATAACCAAATCATTGTTGATGAAATATTTTCAGCACGTCATTCTGGATATGCTCACGGGACTGCAACTGGGCTGTAGAGGGCAATTGAGGAGATGGTATTCCTTCTTTTAGGTAAACCTCTGCGCCTATATATTGGTGGATTTCATCCCATAAACCGGCATCGATAAACGCCTGCAAGGTTTTTCCACCACCTTCTACAATCACTGATTGTATACTTAGATTGCAGAGATCTTGCACGATCTGTTTTATTTCATCACTGGATCTACGTAAAATTTGAGTAGCGGCCTGATCGTTGAATACGTTTAGGTTTTCGGGCAAATCGTTTCTGGAATCAAGGACGATCCTGATAGGATTTGCACCATGCCAGTCGCGAACGGTTAGGCTGGGATTATCATCCAAAGCTGTCTGGGCGCCAATTAAAATGGCGTGTTCCTGAGCGCGCAACTGGTGAACGCGCTGGCGTGAGTATTGATTTGTTATCCAGACAGGTTTTTTATCTACTTTGGTCAGTGGCGCTATAAATCCATCGGCACTTTCTGCCCATTTGAGAATGATGTAAGGTCTTTGTCGTCGATGGAATGTAAAAAACCGTTTGTTAAGTTGGTTACACTCGTTTTCCAGTATTCCAACACTCACCTCGATTCCTGCCTCTTTTAGTAATTTGATACCATTACCGGCAACCTTCTCGTGTGGATCTAGCGTGCCTACGACTGCACTTTTAAATCTTTTTTCGATAATTAGATTTGCACATGGTGGCGTTTTACCATGGTGTGAGCAAGGTTCTAGATTGACGTAAATGGTAGCTTTGGAAAAATCAGTAATGCCTCGACTTTCTGCATTTGCAATTGCATTGACCTCCGCATGTCCTTCTCCAGCCTTTTGGTGAAACCCTTCACCTAAAATCAAACCTGCATCATCCACTATGACAGATCCCACCAGCGGATTGGGATATGTGGTTCCCAAACCATTTGCGGCAAGTTGAAGGCATCTATGGATATAAAATTCGTGATTCATGGCTGCGGCAAATTTAAGTTTTGTGGCTATAAGTTGATGACCTGCGCATAAGTTTAGTTCGAATCATTGACAGCAATTTTACCGCAGTGCTATCTTTGAGGAATGAAGATTAGAAAGATTATGCCGCAGGATAATGCGGCAATACGGGATATCATCCAGCAAACAATACTGGAGCATAATGCGCCTAAAGTAGGAACGGCCTATAGCGATGCTGCTACCCAATCCATGTATTTCGCGTACCAGAAACCAAGGGCAGCCTATTATGTCATAGAAGTGGATGGAATTGTGGTTGGTGGTGCTGGTACAGCATCATTAGCTAATAGCGACGAGAATATATGCGAACTCCAAAAAATGTATTTTTTGCCAGTCGCACGCGGCAAGGGATACGGCAAACTACTCATGGAACGCTGTCTGCAGACCGCACGAGACTTTAGGTTTTCTCAGGTATACCTAGAAACCATGGATAATATGCTTGATGCACAGGGATTATATAAACGGGTAGGATTTGAATTACTCACTCAACCATTAGGTAACACCGGCCATTACAGTTGTCCCGTGCAGATGATCAAAAAATTACAACAGCAATGATTCTACGGCAGATTCGCGATATTTATGTAAGCAGACTTGCTAGTCTTTATCCAGAACAGGAGGCGATTTCCATTTTTAAAATTGTTTGTGAGGACCTCCTCCAGTTCAACAAGTCCGACATGATGATACGTGGTGAGGAGCCATTGACGCATTTGCAGGAAGAAATTTTATTGCGCTCATTAGAAACGCTATTGACTGGGAAACCTGTCCAACAAATCACTGGTATCGCCCATTTTTACGGTCATCAATTCAAAGTCAATGAGCATACCTTGATCCCACGCCAAGAAACCGAGGAGCTGGTGCAATGGGTCGTGGATGATCATAAAGATAATTCTGTGCAGTCGATCTTGGATATTGGTACTGGAACAGGTTGTATTGGGATTAGTTTGGGACACGCTTTTGATACTAGCAATGGAAATAAATTGAAAAATATCGCTTTCGCGAAAGCGAACTCTTCCAAAAATAATCTACAAGTCACGTTATCGGATTATTCCAAAAATGCATTAAATGTGGCAGCGGCAAATGCCAAAGCTATAGTTCCACAACTCGATATTGAACTAGAGCACCAAGATATTCTTGCTGTTAATTCCTTGCTGCCATATGATATTATCGTGAGCAATCCACCGTATGTGCGGGAACAAGAAAAAACTGAATTACACACCAACGTTATTGACCATGAGCCAGCAAGCGCGTTGTTTGTAAACGATGCAGACCCGTTGATATTTTACAGAAAGATCTTAGAACTTGCTACTTTGCAGGACAAGCCACTGGTTTATTTTGAGATCAACCAGTATCTAAAAATAGAAATGGAACAGTTGGCGCAAAAATTAGCTTTCAAAAACGAAATCCGCAAGGATTTGAACGGTAATTACCGGATGATGAAATGCTGGAAATAAACTAGGAATTACCTAAATTGCACATACACTGTGCAAATTTTATACTATGGCCACTAAAAATCTTACCATACGCCTTTCGGATCAATTAATTGAAGCTAATAAGGAATACGCCAAAAAACTAGGAAAATCATTAAATGAGTTGATCAGAGAGTTTTTACAGCGGAACATTCAACAACAAGAACAACCTAAAAGTTGGGTTGAAGAATTGTTGGAAGTAACAGAAGAGTCAGCCAGGTATGATATCAATTATAAGTTTGATCGAGACGAATTAAATGAAAGATAGAATTTTCATTGACACCAACATTTTTATTTATCTCATAGATAGAAGCAACTTGCAAAAAACTAAAATGGCGGTTGATCTATTCAAATCATTAGACGGTTTTGATATAAATATATCTACGCAAGTAATTAAAGAATTTTGTCAGGCAGCTATAAGAAAGTTCAATCTTTCTGAGAGCGAGGTTTTTAAAAACTTGGCTGTCTTTAGCAAAATCAACATAGCCGATACACCCAAAGAAATTATAGAAGATGCCATTCGCTTAGGGTTTCGATATAAACTGTCTTTTTACGATAGCGTTATCGTCGCAGCAGCACTCGCGGCAAATTGCGATATTTTATACAGTGAGGACATGCACCATTCCCAAAATATCGAACGCCTGAAAATCATCAACCCATTCACAAATTAAATGGATCCTAAATCCCAAATAGAATCTCTACGTACAGAATTACGGGAGCACAACCACGACTATTACGTTAATGATAATCCCAGCATCACCGATTTTGAATTTGATAAAAAATTAGAACAGCTCCAACAGCTGGAAAGTGCGCATCCAGAATTTTATGATGCATCAAGTCCATCAGTCCGGGTAGGCGGTGAGATTACCAAGAATTTTAGGACGGTTAAGCATATCAACAGAATGTATTCACTAGACAATTCTTATAACCGGGAAGATCTGGAGGACTGGGAAAAGCGACTGGAGAAAGCTGTAGATGGCAATCTGGAATATGTATGCGAACTCAAATATGATGGTGCAAGCATAAGCCTGTACTATGAGAACGGCAAGTTTGTCCAAGCGGTAACCCGTGGCGATGGTACACAAGGTGACGACGTCACAGCAAATGTCAGAACCATAAAGTCGGTACCGCTACAATTGACAGGTGAAAATGTTCCGCCCAAATTTGAAATACGTGGCGAGATCGTCCTGCCTTGGGATGGATTTCACAAAATGAATGAGGAGCGCGAGGCGCTGGGTCTGGAATTATACAGGAATCCGCGAAATACGGCTAGTGGTAGTTTAAAGCTGCAAGACAGTGCAGCCGTGGCAAGCAGGCCGCTGGAATGTTTATTATATCAATTAGTGGGGGATAATCTTCCTTTCAAGACCCAATTTGAGGGGTTGGAAGCCGCCAGAAGTTGGGGATTTAAAGTACCACCTCATTCCACCTTGGTCAAAGGTATTGATGGCGTTTTGGGCTTTGTTGATAAATGGGATGAGGAAAGAAAAGATCTTCCTTATGAAACTGATGGAGTTGTAGTTAAAGTCAACAAACTTCAAAACCAAGAAGAACTGGGGTTTACCGCAAAATCGCCACGATGGGCGATGGCCTACAAATTTAGTGCAGAGCAGGTTTCT
>JBBSPH010000110.1:0-7611 GCA_038258985.1 Flavobacteriales bacterium | reverse complement strand
CGGTTTTGCTTGTAAAAGCTCAAGGAAAGCTTTTGGTATTGTACGTAGATGATATTTTTTAAATCGTATTCTAGGTGCCTGGATACCACAATGATCAACTGGCGCATGATGAATGTGAGTCCAGCGGCAAGAAGGGTTGTCCCAAAAATAATACCTATATAAAGCAGCAAATCGCTTTTCACAGCTTCCAGATCTGTACGCTCGCCCTGGTCATAATCATTCAATAGATTAATGATTTTACCCACGTATCTAGGCAGGTACAACGATAGAAATCGGGAAGCGATGGTAACAATGATGCCGCCTATAAGTTGCCATTTATATTTGGCAAACAGCTTATTGAGCTTTTTAAGTTCTTTCATACATGGAGCAATCGCATGGGATTTTTGATTCAGATGACTATTTACAAATAGCTATTGCCAGAATATAAAATCACGCTACTTTTGCACGTTTTTTAAGCCCATCAAAGGCGATAATGATCATCCTATGTCTACAGATTTCAACGCTATAGAGCAAATTATCAATCAAGATCCAGTATTTGGGCAATTGTCCTTCAACGACCATGAACAGGTCGTTTTTTGCAACGACAAAGATACAGGTTTAAAGGCCATCATCAGTATCCATAATACAGTATTGGGACCTGCCTTGGGCGGTACCAGAATGTGGAATTACGGCAACGAGTGGTCTGCCCTTAATGACGCATTGCGGCTTTCCAGAGGAATGACGTACAAAAGTGCAATCACCGGGTTGAACCTAGGTGGTGGTAAAGCCGTTATTTTAGGAGATGCCAAAACTCAAAAAACACCAGAGATGATGCGCAAGTTCGGTGAGTTTGTGCACAGCCTTAGTGGTAAATATATTACTGCAGAGGATGTGGGAATGACTACTGGAGATATGGATACCGTCCGTGAGGTCACACCTTACGTAACTGGGATTTCAGAATCAAAAGGTGGGGCAGGTAATCCTTCTCCTATCACGGCATACGGCGTTTTTAATGGTATGAAGGCAGCTGCTCAATTTAAGTATGGCAGCGATGTGCTAGAAGACAAAGTCATTTTTGTAGAAGGTATAGGCAATGTGGGAGAAGCATTGGTAGAATACCTGACTCAAGAAGGTGCTAAAGTTACTATCGCAGACATTAACCGTGAGCGTCTGGAAGAGGTAAGCGCTAAGTACGGTGCGACAATATACGAGGGAGCGGATTTACATGCTGAAGAGATGGATATTTATGCTCCATGTGCATTAGGTGCAACTATCAATGATAACACTATTAGCAAGTTACGTGCGAGTATTGTCGCAGGTGCGGCAAACAATCAGTTAGCAGACGAGAACAAACACGGTATGCTCTTGCAGCAACGTGGTATTGTCTATGCTCCCGATTTCCTCATCAATGCCGGTGGAATTATCAATGTGTATGCCGAGTTGGAAGGATATGACCGCCAGGAAATAATGCGCAAGACAGAGAATATTTACACGACAACCATAGAGATATTGAATAAAGCGCAGCAAAATCGCATTACAACCCATTCTGCCGCTTTGCAGATTGCCCAGGCAAGAATTGACGCACGACGTGCAGAGCGACAAGGTTAATCGCCGTAAATAAAGTATTTTTGCCCTCCCGCCCATGCATGTTGATTGCAACGGGAATTGTATTAATTACGCTTTCGCGAAAGCTGACTCAACACCAGTCGCGTTGCAATTAGAAAAATCGTTCTTATGCTTACCCGTAGACATTTGCGCATCAAGGTGATGCAGGCCGTTTTTGCCTTTCAAAGACAACGACCTGATGAACTTAAGGATCTGGAAAAATTCCTGAACTCCAGCATGACGCAGACCTTTGTACTGTTTTTATACATGGTACAACTGTTAGTCGAGATTCACGAGCTTGCCGAGCAGAAATATAAGCTAGCCCAAGATCGCTTTACTGGATCTGACGCTGTGAAAAACCCTAGCCGTGCTTTAATAGAGAACAAGGTACTGGTAGAGCTTGCCAAAAGCCCAGCGATTAAGGAAGCGCTGAGAAAGCGTAAGCTGGATCCCTGGCATTTGGACAGTGCATATGTAGAAGGGCTTTACGACAGGATTGTTAATAGCAAGGAGTTCGTCGTCTACGCCAGTGTAGAAAGCAGCTCGATTAAAAAGGATCAGGCTTTCATCAGTACAATTTTTGCAGAGATCATAGCGCCTAGCGACGTATTGATGGATTTTCTGGAAGATGAGAATATAACCTGGACAGACGATTATCCACTGGTAAATACAGAAATGATCAAGTTTATCCGCAAGGTAAAGGTGGATAAGGAAATCAAATTACCAGAGCTGGTTAAGGAGCCAGATGATATTAAATTTGCCATGGACTTGTTTAGAAGAACGGTTTTGAATCACGATTCCCTATGGGGGCAAATTGAAGGTAAGACACCCAACTGGGATTCTGAGCGTATCGCGCAGATCGATAGCGTGCTGATCATGATGGCTCAATGTGAGTTTCTCTATTTCCCAAGCATTCCCGTAAAGGCTAGCTTAAACGAATACCTAGAGATTTCAAAGGATTATAGTTCTCCTAAAAGCAGTGTGTTTATCAATGGAATACTTGATAATTTGTTGAAACAGTTCCAAAAGGAAGACAAGATCAATAAGATAGGACGAGGCACGTTAGAGGCATAGTGATTGCATTGCAAGTGCGTGAGCATTTGATTATCTTTGCCACGCTTTAAAAAAATAAATAAAATGAAAAAGATCGTATTATTATTTGCAGCGGTTGCTGCGTTATCATTGACCAGTTGTAATGAGACTGCGTCTGCTAAAATAGATGAGGCTAATTTAACTGCAGCGGCTGATAGAGAAGCTGTTAGAGAGGATTTTCCTATAATGACATTTGATGAGGCAAACCTAACGGCAGCAGCTGATAGAGAAGCTGTTAAGCAAGATTTTCCAATAATGACTTTTGAGGAGTCAGAATATGATTTCGGTACCGTGAATGAAGGTACAGTCGTGGAAAAGGAATATACATTTACAAACACAGGTAAATCACCATTGATCATTGTCGATGCAAAAGGTAGCTGTGGATGTACTGTTCCAACATGGACAAAAGAGCCAGTTGCTCCAGGTGCAGAAGGAACCATGCTTGTGAAGTTCAATACAAGCGGTAAGCCAGATGCTCAAAGCAAAACAGTGACTATCAAGACAAATACAGAGGCTGGTCAAGAATTGATCATTATTAAAGGTTTTGTTACTGGTAAGTCCAGTACACCTAACGCCTAATTCTCCATTATGGATATGAATCAATTGATAGGGTTTGCACCCTACGTGCTTATTGTTGTTATTTTTTATTTTCTGATCATACGACCGCAACAAAAACGTCGCAAGGAAGAAAAGGAATTTGGTGAATCCCTAAAAGTTGGTGACCGCGTTGTAATGTCCAGCGGTATCCATGGTAAGGTCAACCAGATCAATGGCGATAAAGGTACAGTAATGATCGAGACCGGTGCAGGGAAGGTTCTTTTTGAGCGCAGTGCAATATCTGCTGAAATGACCAAAAAAATCAACACTCCCGACGAAAAGAAATAATCGCTTTTACTAGAATAAATTCAAAACCCTCGAGTAATCGAGGGTTTTTTTGTTGGGGATTTGTGGCTTCGACTCCGCTCAGCCACGTTCCTCAACCGAACTCAGATTGTCGTTTTCGAAACGGTTCACTTCGACTATGCTCAGTGATTTGGATAGTGGAATAATCATTAAAAATATCTCTGGTGGCTGAGCGGAGCCGAAGTCACGCTACCAATCTAATTAAGCTACGTCAAAGTCACATTTCCAAAAAATCCCGCCAATTCCCATCCTCCGCAGCTTGTTTCAATACCGTATTGCGGTGTTCCAACAACCGTGTCATATAGCTTTTTAGAAATAATGAATCTGCCAGGCGACCTAGAAAACCCAAAGGTGAATCGTAGTCAAATATGTCTTTCATGAGCGTTTCGCCATTCTCGAGAACAGAAAAATGATGTTCGTGTCTAAACCTTTTAAAGGCACCACTCACCATCTCGTCGGCAAAAAAGTGATGAGGTTGGACATCTGTGATGTGACTAGTCAGTTGTTGGGTGATCCCAAAATGTCTCGCACTCCACGTTACTGTTTCTCCTTGTTGTACCAGTCCAGAAGTTCTACCGGCAACGGCTTTTTCGTTTGTATGCGCCATTGACTGTTGATGTAAATCAATACTGCGTGACAGATCAAAAACCCGTTCGATGGGTGCGTTGATATTTGTGTGGAGGATAATTTTAGGCATGTGGAATTTTTGTAAAGGTAAATATTCAACTACCACGGTTATTATCGCTACCAGTAACATTGTGTGGTCAGTGGTACAAAAATATCTGCAGCAGTTCCGCGCATTTCTTACATTTGGGTAAACGAACTACCCATGAATCAAGAACGCGTCATTATTGAGAATATACAGCCAGCCGTCAATGCAGGTAGGCATCCCATCAAGAGAGTGTTAGGAGAGCAGGTTCATTTGACCGCAACCGTTCTTGTGGATGGGCATGATGTCATTCAGGCAGCCGTGGTTTTCAAGCATCAAAACTCCCGCAAGTGGCAGGAAGTGCGTATGAACTCACTGGGCAATGATGAGTATAAAGCCTCTTTTGCAGTAGATAAGATGGGCGCTTTAGAGTATAAAGTGCAAGGCTGGGTGGACTATGCGCTCAACTGGCGGCACGGGATATCCCGCAAACTGGCCGATAATCAACACGTAAAAAGTGAGTTGTTGGATGGAGTGATTCATTTGGAACACGCTTTCGCGAAAGCTAACAAAACAGAAAAATCCCTGCTAGAAAAAGCGATAGAGGTATTCCAAAACGATGCGGACTACGATGCCGCTGTGGAGACGGCACTATCTGATGAATTAAAAGAAATATTCCTAAAATACCCAGCCAAACAATTTCTGGCGGAAAGCAACTCGTTCAATTGCACCGTCGACCGGCTTAAGGCTCGATTTTCTACTTGGTATGAATTTTTCCCACGCAGCGCCGGTAACGGTTACCAGCACGGGACATTCAAGGATTGTCTGAATTTGTTGCCCTATGTGGAGGAGATGGGATTTGATACCCTGTATTTCCCGCCGGTTCATCCCATCGGAGAAGTAAATCGCAAAGGGAAAAACAATACCACTACTGCAAATAAGGACGATGTTGGTTCCTGTTGGGGAATAGGCTCGAAGTACGGCGGGCATATGTCATTGCATCCACATTTGGGCAGTGAGCAGGATTTTAAGGAATTGGTACAGGCTGCCAAATCCCGTGGAATTGAGGTAGCGATGGATTATGCCTTGCAGGCCGCTCCCGACCATCCATGGGTGAAAGAGCACAAGGAATGGTTCCGCTGGCGGCCGGACGGGACGGTGCAATATGCAGAGAACCCGCCGAAAAAATATCAGGACATCTTACCTATTTATTTTGAGACCCATGACTGGAAAAATCTATGGAAAGAATTGCTAAACGTTGCCTTATACTGGGTAGAAGAATTTGAAATCAAAGTTTTCCGCGTGGATAATCCGCACACTAAGCCATTTCATTTTTGGGATTACCTGATAGGAGAAGTCAAGAAAAAGCATAACGATGTCATTTTTCTTGCAGAGGCGTTTACCGCACCCAAGGTAATGCAGCAACTCGCCAAAGTCGGTTTCCAACAATCCTACACCTATTTCACCTGGCGCAACAACAAACACGAACTGCAGGAATATGTCACAGAACTAACCACTACCAATCAGGCAGAATACATGCAGCCCAATTTCTGGCCGAACACGCCAGATATCAACCCTTACCATCTACAATCGGGCAATGAGAGTGTGCATTTGCAACGGTATACATTGGCCGCAACCTTAAGTTCAAGTCTAGGAATTTATGGACCTGTGTTTGAGCAAATGATTTCTAGCGCATTACCGGGAAAAGAAGAATATTTGGATTCGGAAAAGTTTCAAGTATCTAACTATGATTGGGAAAAGCGATCTAAGCTAACCTTGATAATCACTAAGATCAACCAGGCTAGACATCGCCTGGCTGCCTTACAGCAAACCAATAATATCAAATTCTTGCATCAGGATAATGACCAGTTACTGACGTTCTATAAATGGAGCGATGATAAAAGCAGCGAGGTCATCGTGGCGATCAATCTAGATCCATACTACGAGCAAGAAGCCTGGCTACCCATGCCATTGCAGGAGATGGGCATCGATGAGCACCATGGTTATACCGTTCGTGATGTGGTAACCGATAGCAGCTACCATTGGAGCGGTACGCACAATTTTGTCAAGATCAATCCCGTGTTGCCGTTTCATATTTTTGAGGTGGAGCGGTAGGCATTTTGGAAATTAGATGAGAGTATTTAAATATAGAGGCGGAGAGTTTGAAAGAGATTTAATTTCTCTAGAAAAAAACTATTTTTTCGCACCAAAATTCGAGGATCTAAATGATCCTTGTGAAACTTTAATCAACACCAGCGGTTTTAAGGCCCAATTGAAAATAGTTTCAAAATTTCTTAGTAATCGGAAAGCTGATCAATTTAATGATATAGAATCCTCTTTTAATGAACTCAATGACGTTAAGAAAAGGAGTATAGGTATCTACTCTTTGTCAAAAACCTTCAATGATGAATTACTATGGGCGCACTATTCAGATGGTCACAAAGGATTTTGCATTGAATACGATTTAGAATTGCTTAAAAATAGTTATCAGTCATTTGAAAATTTTTCATTTCCTGTCATTTATAAAAAGAAGCCACCTGCGTTCGGTATTCAGGACATAGGAATCAATAAATCTCAATTAGTAGTTCAGAAATTAGCAGGATATAAATCAAAAAGATGGGGTTACGAGGAGGAACATAGATTGGTGACTGGATTCTATGGCAAGCAATCTTATTTTCCTGATGCTCTCAAATCAATTTATTTTGGTTTGAATATGAGTGCAATTGAAAAAGAAACAATGATGATTAGGCTTAGTGGTAGAAATATCCAATTCTTCCAAATTGTTCAAAGAAGTAACTCATATGATTTTAAAGCTATCATGGTTAATGATCTAAAAAATGAGAAACATACTTATCTTAAGGAGATTCCGAATCAAAAGACTACCAGTGATCCTGTTAAATTTTCTGTTGACATAATTATTTACAATAATCGAAAAGGTCACGCAGAGGTAACATTGAGTTCAATAGCTAATAATATTTATCTAGATTCCATCGCGCGCCTATTAAAAGAAGAAATATTTATCAACGCTAAAAATGTATTTGTTTCATTCATATTATCTGAAAATCTCAAAGGAAATGGATATTGGGCAGTTAGTAAAATTTTGGATGGAATATTAGAAACTAAGATAAATGGTTTAACGGAAGATCAAGAGATTTCATTAAAATCGGTTTTACGTAAGCAAAAGAAGAATGTAATTGGAAAATGGATTGATAGAACTCCATTCAATAGTTCAGCTATAATTATTCTCCAGAATGATAATGGGTTTTTATTGGTCTCAGACTAGGGTCTAAAACCCTGCAATTTATTGCAGAACTTTAGTGCTGCGAAAAAATCTATACATTCGCATTTATGGGTTCTAATGTAAGAAAGGGTTCTCACACGGT
>JBBSPH010000109.1:0-7616 GCA_038258985.1 Flavobacteriales bacterium | reverse complement strand
TGGAATGTGCAGCATTCATAGCGTAGCCTACGGCACGGCTGCTGCGCGGTGTGCCTAGGTATTTAGCAATTGCGCCATAACTGGTGACGCGGCCTACCGGGATTTGAACTACGACAGCATACACGCGCTGGAAGAAATCTGCGTCGGCCATTAATAGATTCTTATGAGGGTAAAAATGGCGATGCCCATGGTCATGAAAGCCAGCAGGTAGTTGATCTTGCGAGCGAAGGTGCTGCTGTCAAAACCAAATCGCTTGACATACTTTATATAAGCATATAGCATCCCAAAAGTCCCAAGCGTTGCACCTGTTATAAAAAGATGCGCCATGGGAAAGGCAAACGTAAAAGCACCACGACTGGCAAGAAACGAACTAAATCCTATATAAAACGGGATGGGAAATATGTTGAGAGCAGACAGAATAATACCTTGACTAAGCAATTTGTAATCTGCCTTGTGTACCGACTTCAATTCTGGCTTGCTATCCACCCTTGCCTTGATCAAAAAGAAAATGGAAAGGGCAAAAAAGATGATGATTGCAAACCGTTCTACCGTGATCAGCACCTTAGGATTTGCACTAAGCAGTTGGGAAAAAAACACACCTATGTACACTTGCGCAATCACAACTATAGACGCTCCTAGTGCAAAAATTACCGCAGCTCGCCTTCCTTGTTTGATGCTTATTTTGGCCGCGGTAAGGTTGAGCAATCCTGGCGGGATCACACCCACAAAACCTATAGAGAGGCCAAAAATTAAGTGCAAAAAGTTACTCATTCACGCAGCTTGAATTTCATGTAGGTAATCGCTTTTCCTACCTCAAGGTACTGTTTTTCATAGAAAGTCTGCGTCTCGATCACTTCGGCTGGCGCTTCGGTATTTGTGTAGATGTTGTGGTGGGCGTATAATATCTCTTCTCCCAGCCCTTCCAGCAGTCCCAGCGTGTAGCCGTGCATGTACTCGCTATCGGTTTTAAGGTGGATCACTCCATCAGGTTGTAGGATCTTTCGGTACTTGTCCAGAAATTCTGGGTTGGTCATTCGGTGCTTGGTGCGCTTGTACGTGATTTGTGGGTCTGGAAAGGTGATCCATATTTCTGCAATTTCCGCTTTCGCGAAAGCGTAATCCACCAGCTCAATCTGCGTTCTCAGGAAAGCCACGTTGTCCAGTCCATCTGCAATGGCGGTCTTTGCACCACGCCAAAATCGAGAACCCTTGATATCAATACCTATAAAGTTGCGCTCTGGGTACTTGCGTGCCAGGGCAACCGTATACTCGCCCTTGCCGCAACCCAACTCTAGCGTAATAGGGTTTTCATTCCCAAAAAAGGTGGCCCATTTTCCCTGCCATTCAAAACCTGCCGTGATTTCTTCTCGGCTGGGCTGTACTACGTTTTTAAAGGTTTCATTCTCTTTAAAACGCTTCATTTTATTTTTACTTCCCACAACAATTATTTAAAGTTAAGATAATCTGGAGTTTGCCCTGTAATTATGGGCAGCCCGTATCTTTATCGCATGCAAATATCCAAAAACATTCTGGTTGCACCATTAAATTGGGGATTGGGACATGCAACGCGCTGTATTCCTATCATACGAGCGCTTTTGGATAACGGTGACCACCCGATAATTGCCAGCGATGGCCAGGCATTGGAACTATTAAAGAAAGAATTCCCGCAACTGCCGGTGATAGAATTGCCTTCTTATGATGTGGAATATGCAGAAAAAGGCCAGCACCTTAAACTCAAACTGCTCAAGGATTCACCAAAAGTGTGGAAGGCCATACGTGCTGAGCATCGTTTATTGCCTCACCTCATTCATGAGTACCGACTTGACGGTATCATAAGCGATAATCGCTTAGGTCTATATACCAGTACAATTCCTTGCGTCATCATGTCCCATCAACTGCAGGTAATTTCTGGTGGCACCACATGGTTGAGCACCCAGCTGCACCTGCATTTTATTAGAAAGTTTAATGCTTGCTGGATTCCAGATCATGATTTGGCTCCCAATCTAACCGGAAAATTATCCTTCAACCAGGACACCTCATTACGAAAAGTTTATCTAGGTCCTATCAGTCGATTCGTTTACAGCAAGCAAACACAACATAAGTACGATCTATTGATCCTACTTTCTGGCCCAGAGCCGCAACGAGGGATCCTGGAACAGAAACTGATGGCGCAAGCTAAAGGATACAACGGTCGTGTGTTATTTGTCGCAGGGATTGTGGAACCTACACAGACGGTTGTCAAAAAAGGAAATATAACATATCACAATTACCTGTCTTCTAACGGCTTACAAAAAGCGTTGGATCGTTCAAAGGTAGTGTTATGCCGTAGTGGTTATACCAGCATTATGGACTTGACCGCTTTGCGCAAAAGAGCTTTCTTTATTCCCACACCAGGACAGTTTGAACAGGAATATCTTGCAGCGCATATGGAAAGTCAGGGTATCGCGCCATTTGCTACCCAAGATGATTTTAAAATGGAAATGCTGGAGCAAGTAGAGAATTATTCAGGACTCGGAGCCGTTCAAGAAGAAGTGGTGGGAATACGTTCTTTGATCGAGGACACTTTTTCTAACGTAAATGAAAACTCTGAACCTATACCCAACTCGCTATCGACATAGATGCGCTCGTTGTGTGCCTCTATGAGATGCTTGACGATGGCAAGCCCAAGACCTGACCCACCTTCTTTACGTGATCCCGTGCGATCCACCCTAAAGAATCGTTCAAACAATCTAGGGATATACGTCTTGTCGATGCCCTCGCCATTATCCGTTACTCGTAAAATTACCTTATTGTTGATAAGGTCTTCAATAGCAACCTCTGTAGTACCATTCGTCTTACCGTATTTAATGGAGTTGACTAACAAGTTGGAGATCACTTGCTGTATTCTTTCTTGGTCTGCATGGACTAAAATCGGTTCTGTATAAACCATATCAAAAGTCAGGGTAATGCTTTTTTTGGCTGCCTTCATTTCAAATTGATCAAAAACCTGACGCACAAGCTCTACGATGTCAAATATTTCCTTATCCAGATTCATATCACCTATTTCTAGTTTAGTGATCATGTCCATATCATTGACAATATAGGTCAACCGCTCTACACCTTTCTGCGCACGGTTTAGGTATTTTTTACGGATTGCCTTGTCCTTATGAGCACCCTCAATCAAGGTATCTATATAGCCCTGGACCGTGAATAAAGGTGTTTTGAGCTCGTGGGAGATGTTTCCTAGAAATTCCTTTCTATAGGCTTCTCGAACTTTGAGTGTTTCAATCTCAATTTTTTTATTGCGGGCAAATTGTTCAACCTGCTTCGTCAGTGTGCGCATATCAGTTGCGATTTCACGACTTGCAAAATCTGTCGATTCCAGCAAGCTTACATCCTCATAAATTTTTTTGATGCGGCGGTAGATAAATTTCTGTACCCTATATTGAATCACGATAAAACAGGTTAGAAAAAAAACGGGAATCAATAGGATAATCTCCCAAGATGGGACTATGGCGCCCATTAACCGCAACGATATTAGGAATATCGTCAGTACCAATGTGATGTAAAGGGATGACCTAAGGGCAAACCTGTAGCTCCGCTTTTTGCTATTATTTTGATTGGACATACTTATATCCTACTCCTTTCACTGTTTTAAATCGGTTGTCACCCAATTTTTCCCTTAGTTTTCTCATGTGGACATCGATTGTTCTTCCACCTACGATTACCTCACTACCCCAAACAACTTCAAGGATTTCCTCCCGGGTGTAAACCTTGCCTGGTTGGGTGGTTAATAATGCCAGTAGCTCAAACTCTTTACGAGGCAGGACAAGTTCTTCTTTCTTAAAGAAAATCCTGTAGTGATCCCGATCGATAACCAGATCTCCCAATTTTTTAGTGGTGTCCTCTTCCTCGGTTTCTGTGGCATTTCTTCGCAGTAGAGATTTCACCTTAGAGACCAACACTCTAGGCTTGATGGGTTTAGTGATATAATCGTCTGCACCAGCATCAAAGCCAGCAATCATCGAGTAATCCTCACTGCGGGCGGTAAGAAACGTAATGATGGTTTTATCCAACTCTGGCATCTTGCGCATTTTCTCGCAGGCTTCAATACCATCCATTACAGGCATCATTACATCGAGTATGATCAGGTCTGGTTGTTTCTTTCGTGCCTTTTTGATCGCTTCCTCGCCGTTTTCGGCAGTATACACCCGGTAGCCCTCATTCTTAAGATTGTACTTGACAATCTCCAAAATGTCTGGCTCATCATCAACCAGTAGGATCTTTGCTTTTACTTCTTTCATAGGGCATCAAATGAACTGCTAATTTAACTAAAACCTACCGTTACCAACTTTACTTTCAGGTTAGGTTATGGTTAAGTCTTTGTCACGACTGTTGCATGTTGGTTAGTAATTCGATTTCAAGGGAGTTCGCTTCCGCGAAAGCGAACTCATTCACCGTTCTACTGCACATCTTATCGATCAATTTGATGGCTAGATTATTTAAACATTAAATCATTGAAAACCAGTGAAAACGGATTTGTGATTCGGCTATATTTACACTTAAACTTACCATCATGAAACAAACCTACTCTCTGATTGCCGCTCTACTCATAGCTGTAATCGCTTTTGCCCAACAACCTATCATAACCGCCATCGTGGACGGTGACTGCGGTGGTGGAACTCCTAAATTAATGGAGATATATGCCCAGGGAACTGTGGATTTTTCCCAGTATAGTATACAAAATCAAAGCAATGCCAATACCGGAACTTTTGGTTCAACGACTTCCTTAGCTTCATTTGGCACGGTAACCAATGGATTTGTCTATGTAACCTCTACAAAGGGTTCTAACACTGCCGGCATGCAGAACCTTGCCGCCCTCGCGTCAGAATTCCCTTCACTAAACATTGCAACAATTCTGGAATCCAGCGCTACCGCAAATAATGGCGATGACCGTGTGCGCATCATTAATTCCAGTACCATGGCTGTGGTCGATCAGTATGGAGTTTCTGGGATTGATGGTACGGGTGAAGTATGGGAATATGAAGATTCCTATGCCAAAAGAAAAAATGGACAAGGTCCCTCTACCACTTTTGATCCAGCGCAATGGACTTATGGCGGTAAGGGATTTCTTGATGGAAAAGGTACCTGCCAGGGTGGCGCTGATACGTACGCGACGCTAATAGGAGGAGTTGCCACTTATACAGCAGTTGCCAGTACTGCTCCATCTCTTACCATAACTTCACCTGCAAATAATTCTACGCTTGATAATGGGTCTTTGACGGCCACGCTATCAGTGACCAACTTTAACATTGCTGCAATGAATGCCGGTGATGGATATATCGTTTATCAGCTGGATACAGATGCTGCCGTTAATAAGTTTGATACGGCTCCCATCACCATTTCTGGAATTGCACCAGGCGCCCACTCGCTTGTGGTAAAGTTGGTGAACAATGCTGGTGCAGACCTTTCTCCAGCCGTATTCCAAACCTTGAATTTTACAGTTCCTAGTCAGGTAGCGGTAAACACGATTGCGACACTACGCAACCAGAACGTGGGAGGATCGACCATCTACACTCTAACATCACAGGCGGTAATCACTATGACCCAATCCTTCCGCAATCAGAAATGGATTGAAGACGCTACCGGTGCCATAGTCATCGATGACACTAATGGGGCAATCACCACGGCATTGAC
This sequence comes from Flavobacteriales bacterium, assembly GCA_038258985.1. Taxonomy (GTDB): domain Bacteria; phylum Bacteroidota; class Bacteroidia; order Flavobacteriales; family Flavobacteriaceae; genus Nonlabens. The sequence continues at coordinate 1,940 of JBBSPH010000109.1, read as the reverse complement.
TCGAGGTGATGCGATAACTGGACTTACTGGGACTCTTTCAGAATTCAATGGTTTGCTACAATTTATTCCAACAACTGACACAGGCGCTGCAACCTCTGGAGGCAATATTATTACACCACAGACGGTCTCGCTAGCTATGCTCAACGCAAATCCCGAGGCCTATGAGTCAGAACTGGTTACCGTTACAGGATCACAATTCACCACTGCAGACGGAAGCATTGTGTTTGAAAATAATGTGGACTTACCCTTGGGTAACGCAACCGACACCTTCAATCACGAGAACTTTTTCTCCGTGGATTATACCGGGCAAGTTGTACCTACAGTTGTGGTATCTATTACGGGCGTAATTAGACAAGATAATACCGGTTATTCTCTATCAGCGAGGGATCTTGCGGACATTCAACAATCTACCGCTTCCACGACTGACGTTGCTCTTGTTGATTTTTCTATTTATCCGAACCCGGCGACATCTGGAATTCTAAATATTAATTCTACTACTGGTAGTTCTGTAGATATTGCGATATTCTCGACATTAGGACAGCAAGTGATGACACAAAAATCAGTTGCTAAATCAATGAATATTTCAAGTCTTTCCACAGGCTTGTACATTGTAAAAATTACCCAAGGTGTTACGACACTAACTAAAAAATTAGTCGTCAATTGATCTACTGATTTATTTTAAGTCGAAGCGCCGTTGGGGTTCCCACGGCGCTTTTTGTTTATTTTTGTCACAAATTATTCTTTTTGAGATTTCCAGTATTTGACATCAAGTCCACAGCGCAATTTGAGAATATAGCGATGGATATCTATCGCTATCAGTTACAAAATTGTGCGGTTTACGGTAAATACTGTGCGCTTTTGGGTAAGCCTGTGGCTAAAAATGTAAATGAAATTTCTTTTCTGCCTATTTCATTTTTCAAAACCCATACGGTGATCAGCAATGAGAAAGTCAAGGAAGAAATCATTTTTATCAGCAGCGGCACTACAGGCAGCGTGACCTCATCACACCACGTTCTGGACCTTGATATTTATAACCGGAGTCTGGATCATAGCTTCCAGCAATACTACGGCGACCCTAAAGAGTACACCATCCTTGCATTGTTGCCTCATTACCTGGAACGCACTGGGTCTTCACTGGTGTATATGGTAGACCGATGGATCACCCAATCTGAAAATGATACGAGCGGATTTTACCTCAACAACCTAGCAGAACTTGCCGAAATTCTCAACTCCCTACAAAACTCAAATCGAAAGGTAATTTTGATAGGCGTGACCTTTGCCCTGCTCCAGCTTGCTGAGCAATTCCCGATGCAACTCAACAACACGATCATTATTGAGACTGGTGGTATGAAGGGAATGCGCAAAGAAATGATCAAAACTGAGTTACACAACGTTTTGAAGTCCGCTTTCGCGAAAGCACAAATCCACAGCGAATACGGCATGACAGAATTATTGTCACAAGCCTACGCACCTGATGGCATTCATTTTCAAACACCCGCATGGATGCAGGTAAGCACCAGAGATACAAACGATCCCATGAGCAGTATTGGTCATGGTAAAACCGGTGGCTTAAACGTTATCGACCTAGCAAACGTAGAGTCCTGTGCATTTATCGCCACTCAGGATTTAGGGAAAACCTATGCAGGCGGCACTTTTGAAGTGCTAGGGCGGTTCGATCATTCAGATATTCGAGGGTGTAATTTGCTATCAATAGGATAAAGATTGCCTAATTAATGCTATAAGCACGTCTTCGACAGGCTCAGACTGACATTGGAAAACCAAATATGTTCAAGCTCTGTTGTCACATTAAGCCTGTCGAAATGCGACTCCTCAAAAGCTTTTGAAATAATAAAACGTCTTCGACAGGCTCAGACTGACATTGGAAAACCAAATATGTTCAAGCTCTGTTGTCACATTGAGCCTGTCGAAATGCGACTTCA
>JBBSPH010000108.1:0-7630 GCA_038258985.1 Flavobacteriales bacterium | reverse complement strand
TGTAAATGGTGAACCACGACTGTTAAGCACGTTTGATTACGTATATAAAGTTTTGGGAATTACTTCTAGTGAGGAAGATCCTTATAGATGGAAAGAGTAAAATGATGGATGACCACTGCGCTAATTGATGACTAGCTTTTGACTGATTCATATTTGAACGTCGCATTTCGACAAGCTCAATGCGACAAATGCATTGATATATTAATGCTACAAATTATTGATTAAATCCAAGTCATTCTGAAATAAAACCCTTTTGAAAAAACTCTTTAAATTTTTTCTCAATCTTATACCACGGCCGTGGTTGATCAGTGCCAGTTATGCAGTGCGGCCTATAATGGCATGGTGGTACCGTGGAGACCGGTATGAGGATCCTATTGACGGCAGGAAGTTCAGGAGTTTTTTGCCTTATGGATATGAAAATGTGAGGGAAAATGTACTGTCGCCTTCTACGCTATCGCTGGAACGTCACAGACTTTTGTGGTTGTATCTAAAGCAGGAAACCACGCTATTTTCTGCACCTACTAAACTTCTCCATTTTGCACCAGAGCAATGCTTTTATAAACGCTTCCGCGCTCGCGCTGAGCGGAGCCGAAGTGACAGCGCTGAGCGGAGCAGAATTGCCAGCACTGAGCGGAGCCGAAGTGAAGGCATCCCTTTTGACTACACCACCACAGACCTAAATTCACCGCTGGCAGATGTGAAAGCAGACATCTGCAATCTACCATTTGGCGATAATGAATTTGATATGATCCTGTGCAACCACGTACTGGAACATATTCCCGATGACCGCAAAGCCATGCAGGAAATCTATCGCATCCTGAAACCTGGCGGCACAGCAATTCTGCAAATCCCGCTGGAAAATGATAGAGACGTAACTTTTGAGGATGATTCTATCACAGATCGTAAGGAGCGCGCTCGGATTTTTGGCCAGTACGATCACGTACGGGTATATGGAATGGATTATTTTGAACGCTTAAAATCGGTTGGGTTTAAGGTTCAAGCAGTTGATTATACCAAGCAATTAGCACCCGATAAAATTGATTATTACCGACTAGCGGCCGGCGAGCTTATTCCCGTGGTGACAAAATAGGGTTCTTCAAATAGGCATTGAAACCTGGCGTCGTCTCAAACTTTAGCTTTCCATCCGTTCCCATGTATATGATCAACACGTCAATTTCTTGTAGATTAGGCAACAAACCACGCGATTTTTCTAGCGGCATCGCCATGAATGCAGTCGCATACCCATCTGCCAGTGTACAGTTTTCTGCAATTACATTTACTCCCAAAACTTCGCTAGGCACCGCCTGTCCTGTCAAAGGATTTATCGTATGTACATATTCCTGACCAGAGGTTTCGTCGATCTTGAACTTGCGGAAGTTACCACTGCCTGCCATCGCTTTATCCTCAAGGTTTACTGCGGCGAGAAATTCCAATCCATCGCGTTCTTGGGTTGGGTCAGCAATCCCAACGCTCCAAGGCTGTTTCCTTTCCAAATTTTTCCCACGTGCAGTTACCTCACCACCAACTTCCACCAGATAATTGGTGATTCCATTATTGGCTAGCATTCTGGCAATATAATCTACAAGCGTCCCTTTTGCGATAGCATTGAATTCTAGAAATATGCCTTCTTGCTGGCTAGTCACGTAAAAGGAATCTGTACCGGTTGCTGGAACCATATCCATTTTATACAACCCAACAAATTGTAGGAGGCTATCGATCGTTTTTTGATTGGGCACTTTTTCTTTTGTCCCGTCCGCACCAAAGCCGTATGCATTTACCAGATTCCCAACTGTAGGATCAAAATATCCGTCGGTTTTACGGTAGATTTCTTGGGCATAGTCAAAAACTTCTTTGAACTCTGCTCCCACCGCAACGCTATCTATTCCAGCATTGATCTGATTGATCCTAGAGTTTTCTACCCAGGTAGACATGCTTTGGTTAAATAGATAAATGAGGCTATCAACCTGAGGCTCTAGGTCTTCTTGAGAATCAGAAAAGTATTTAATGGAATAAGAAGTTCCAATGGCACTCCCATAAATCTCTTGCGTGGTCAACCCAATATCCTGTTTTTCTTGCTTACAGGAAAACAGTATTACTGAACAAATGAGGGCGATGGAGTATTTCATGGTGATTAAATATTGTTCAAAGTTAGCATTAGGTTCTTAGACATGATCTTAATTTATAACTTTTCATTAGCGAGGGAAGCTGCCTACAACCGTTACTTTTAAAATAAAAATTATGGATTTGCAATTGAAGGGAAAAACAGCTTTAGTATCAGGCTCTACCAAAGGAATAGGAAAAGCCATTGCACAAAAACTTCTGGAAGAAGGCGCTACGGTGATTGTTCACGGCAGTTCTAATGATTCTATTGAGAAAGCTAAAAATGACTTTCAAGACCACCAAAACGTCAGCTTTATGGCAGCCGATTTCAGCAGTGGATCTGAGGTCAAAAAGTTTATTAGTGATTTGCCAGACATCGATATTTTGGTCAATAATCTTGGGATTTTTGGTGGGAAAGAATTTGCGGATATTAGCGATGATGACTGGATGTCCTTTTTTGAAATTAACGTCATGAGCGGCGTGCGCTTGAGCAGAGCGCTGTTTCCCAAAATGATGGATAAGAATGACAACGGTCGTATTATTTTCATCAGTAGTGAGAGCGCACTCAATATTCCTGAGGGAATGATTCACTATGGAATGACTAAAACTGCACAACTCGCCATCTCACGCGGTCTGGCTAAACTTACCAAAGGCTCCACGGTTACAGTCAATAGCGTCCTGCCTGGCCCAACTTATTCTGATGGTGTACAGGATATGCTGGATGAAATGAGTGATGATGGTGCTCATGACAAAAAGAAGATGGAAGATCATTTTTTCTCAAATGAGCGTCCATCCAGTATAATTCAGAGATTTACAGATCCCATGGAAATTGCAAACCTTGTTGCCTACGTCGCCAGTCCGTTATCCAGTGCTACTAACGGAGCATCGCTTAGGGCAGAAGGTGGCATCGTGGACACGATCTAACTCTTGACCTCAATCAAACCTGCATAATTCACCACATAATCATCCTCGTGATGTACGGGCATTTCATAATCCCGGGAATTGGCTAGGCCTACACCAGCAAAATAGGTTCTAGCCTTGTATTTGACCGCATGGTCGTATACTGTTTTCATGAGCTTCTGGTCGTATTCCACAGGATTGGCTGGATATGTTACTGCTCGCACGATCACAAAATGTAGCTTCTTATTTTTAAGCGCTACAAATTGAGGATCCTTTTTAGGTTTTGAATTCACGGCGAGAAATTCAAATCCATCTTCCTCCAACTCCTTTCCTACGATGTTCATGGCCAGTTGGTGCAATTCCTGTTCTGTAAGTGGTGTCATGGCACAAAGATAAGGCGTGCAATGGTAGATATGATGATGGGGAGTTCCGCTTTCGCGAAAGCGAAATAGCTCTATCTTAGGGCATCATAGGGTAGCCTTGCCAGGCAAACAGGAACGGGCAATTTCATATCTTTAAAGCTCCAACTCACCTCAATGCCTTTACATAAATTCTCGCTTTTTAGTTTCTTATTGGTTCTGTGCTCCTCATGCGGTCCAGACGAACCCATGACCGAGGCCAAAGCTGCAAAATCACTCACAGCCTATGTAAACACATTTATAGGAACTGGTGGTCATGGACATACCTATCCCGGTGCCACCATGCCCTTTGGGATGATGCAACTGAGTCCTGACACCAGGCTGGAGGGTTGGGATGGCTCCAGTGGTTACCATTACAGTGATGATACCATCTATGGGTTTTCCCATACTCATTTGAGTGGCACGGGCGTGAGTGATTACGGCGATATTCACTTGATGCCCACCAATGCTGCAATTCTTAATAATGGAGCCGATGGAAAACCTGGTTACAAATCCCGCTTTTCCCATGATAACGAGTCAGCAAGTCCAGGATATTACAGCGTGTATTTGGAGGATACGGATATTGAGGTAGAACTGACCGTTTCCAAAAGGTCTGGAATCCATAAATATCAATACCCGACAGAGAAAGACCAATTTGTCATTTTGGATCTGGAACATCGGGATAAATTGTTGGAACACGAGATCAATCTAGAAAGCGCCACGGTCATTTCTGGCAAACGATTTTCCAGCGCGTGGGCAAACAGGCAAATGTTGTTTTACTACATTGAAACTTCACACCTTATGAAAAATTGGGATAAAACTGCGGATAGTACAATTTCCATAAAAGCGCTGCAGTTTATCAATCCTACCAACCAACCCATAATTATCAAAATTGGAATATCTGCCGTTGATATCGCTGGCGCGAAAGCGAACCTAGAAGCAGAAATAGGTCATAAAACATTCCATCAAATTAGACAAGAGGCAGACAGCACGTGGGAAAAAGAACTTTCTAAAATAGTCGTGGAAGACGATGATCTTGATAAGGTAATTACCTTTTATAGTGCCCTGTACCATACCATGCTAGCGCCCAACCTTTACCAAGACGTAGATGGCCGCTACCGAGGTATGGATCTAGAAGTAAATCAAACCAATAATTTTGAATACTATACCGTGTTCTCACTTTGGGATACCTACCGTGCTGCTCACCCATTATACACGATTATTGATCAAAAGCGGACAAATGATTTTATCAATACGTTTATTGCCAAATATGATGAAGGTGGAATATTACCCATATGGGACCTGAGTGGGAATTACACCGGTTGTATGATAGGGTATCACGCAGTTCCCGTCATTGCAGACGCTTATAGAAAAGGCATCACCGGCTATGATGTTTCAAAAGCGTTTGAAGCGATGAAGCATAGTGCCAAGCAAGACAAATTAGGATTAGCCGCGTATAAGAAAAACGGTTTTATCCCTGTTGAAGAAGAAAGTGAGTCAGTAAGTAAGACGCTAGAGTACGCTTATGATGATTGGACTATTGCTATGATGGCAAGGGAATTGGGCAAGATGGATGACTACAATACTTTTATCAAGCGCGCGCAGAATTATAAAAATGTATTTAATCCAGAAACTAAATTCTTTCAAGGTCGTTCACATAATGCATGGTTTGAACCATTTGATCCCTATGAGGTAAATTTCAATTATACCGAGGCGAATGCGTGGCAATATTCCTTGTACGCACCTCATGATATTACGGGTCATATGAAATTAATGGGAGGCAAGGAGCAATATGAAAAGCATCTTGATAATCTATTCAACGCGCCTACCAGAACATCTGGACGCGATCAAGCAGACATTACTGGACTAATAGGCCAGTATGCACATGGCAATGAACCTAGCCACCACATGGCTTATCTCTATGACTATGTAGGTAAGCCACATAAAACGCAACAACGTGTTCACGAAATAATGACCACTCTTTATAAAAATTCACCAGATGGGATTTCTGGCAATGAGGATTGCGGTCAAATGAGTGCTTGGTATGTTTTAAGTTCGTTGGGTTTTTATCCGGTGACCCCTGCAAGTAATCAATATGCTATAGGATCTCCCCTCTTCAAAAAAGCAACCATTCATTTTGAGAATGGGAAATCGCTAACCATCACACGAGATGGTGATGGCCCTTATATTCATGGAATGGATATAGATCGTGATCGCAATAGCTTCATTAATAACAGGCCTTATAATGCTACCTACGTTACTCATAAGGAATTAATGGCAGGCGGACACTGGAGTTTTGAGATGTCGACAACACCCAGTAAGTGGGGTAGCGCTATTCAAAATAGACCTAAAAGCTCTATAGCGGACGAGCAGATAATTTCTCCTCCATTCATATCTAAAGGGTCTATTGCATTCCCTAAAACAACCGAAGTCAGCCTATCCGCGATTACTCCTAAGGCTATCATTTTCTACGTACTTGCTGGAAGAAAAGTTAAACGATATACATCACCATTTACCATCGATCATTCCACAACCTTGAGCACTTATGCGGTATTTAAAGGTGAAAGAAGCGCAACTATAAAAACAGCATTTTACAAATATGACAGTGATCGCTCCATAACTTTGGATTACAGTTATGCTAATCAGTACAGTGCGGGCGGAGATAATGCACTTATAAATGGAATCACAGGCTCAAAGGATTACAGGTCTGGTGCTTGGCAAGGAATTAAGGATGAAGACCTTCATGCAACTGTTGATTTGGGATCAAGCAAACCAATACGAGAAGTTGAGGTCAATTTTTTGAAAGATCAACGCAGTTGGATTTTTTACCCTAGAATTGTTACGATACAGCTACTAGACAAGAATGAAACTGTTGTAGCAAGCTCTAAGGTAAAATTGCCTGAAACCGGAAAGGAAGAGATTAGCGATATACACACGGTTAAAGCTAGTTTCAATATACCTAATGCCCAATACGTAAGAATTACTGCGACAAATTATGGCGCCTTGCCGGATTGGCACCTGGGATATCCCGATGAAGGCACTGCCTGGATATTTGTCGATGAAATAAGTATAGAATAGCAATTCTTGAACCGCAGAAAATTTATAACCACCACGGCCAAAGGCAGCATAGCACTCACGCTAGGCATGCACCTCGCGTCTTGTAAAACACTTTCCATGAAACCACTCAGACATTCACCCATCGCCATCTGTACGTGGGGATTTGTAAACGCAAACGCCGTTGCCGGAAAAGCCTTGGAAAATGGCATGACCGCATTGGACGCCGCTATTGCTGGCGTTGCAGTAGAAGAAGAAGATATAAGAAACACCACCGTTGGAAAAGGCGGTGCACCAGACCGGGAGGGAAATATCACCCTAGATGCCAGTGTCATGGATCACCACGGGAATTGCGGTGCCGTGGTATGCGTTGAAGATTATGTCAATGTTGCTGCCATCGCAAAAAAGGTCATGACTGAAACTCCACATGTAATGCTTGCTGGTAAAGGAGCGGAAGAATTTGCTGAAAAAAATGGATTTAAAAAAGATCAATTACTTACCGAATCTTCTCAGGAATTCTATTGGGAATGGCTCAAGACCAGCGAGTACAAGCCCATCATCAATATAGAAAACCATGACACGATTGGTATGATTTGCCGCGATAGCAATGGCAATTTATCGGGTGCATGTACGACCTCTGGGCTTTCCTATAAAATGAAGGGTCGCGTGGGAGATAGCGCTATTATTGGGTCAGGGTTGTATGTAGATAATGAAATCGGAGCCGCGGCAGCTACCGGTTTGGGTGAGGAAATCATGAAAGTAAACGGTAGCTTTTTAATTGTAGAATTGATGCGTAATGGCATGTCCCCTCAAAAAGCTTGTGAAGAGGCCGTCCAGCGCACCGTGCGCAAGTATAGCGATGTGAGCCATTTTCAAGTTGCCTATATCGCGATCAATAAAGCTGGTGAAACGGGCAGCTTTTGCATCCATGAGGGATTTGCCATGATGGAGTATAGAGATGGTATAAATAACCGTCTTCCTGCCAGTTTCTATCTAAAAGGTTGAGATATCCCCAGAAAGTGGTATGTTTAATTCCGATTTTGTGATTTGATTGATTGCAGGATTATTTGTGTGCGTTACGCTTTCGCGAAAGCGAACTATTCCAAACGTCCACTACTTCATATTTAATTCAATTTTTAACCGTCGATGACTGCAAACAAAACCAACTACACCGTTCC
>JBBSPH010000107.1:0-7647 GCA_038258985.1 Flavobacteriales bacterium | reverse complement strand
GTTTGTCAATATTGAATATACAGAGGTTGATTCTCTACAAAATGATTCGCTCAATTTTCTGGAGGCAAATATCTACCTGTCACCACTCAACAAACGATCGTTACGTGCAGAATTACAGGGTGTAACCAAGTCAAATGATTTTGCTGGACCTAGCTTAGCATTGACCTTTGCCAACCGCAATTTGTTCAAGGGCGGTGAGACGCTAAATATCACCGCTAAAACCGCTTACGAAGTACAGATAGCCAGCAACAGCCAGGCAGGATTAACCAGTACAGAATTTGCGCTGGGTGCAGATTTGATTTTTCCTCGAATGTTGACACCGATCAAAATAGATGACAATTATTTTGAATACTCTATTCCAAAAACAATTGTAAGTACAGAGGTAAATCTACTGAACAGAGGTAGTTTGTATGGTCTGCTAACGTTTTCTGGAAGTTTTGGGTATATCTGGCAAGCCAATAAATATGTGACCCACGAGTTTGATCCCGTCTCTATTAATTATGTCAACCTATTGAATACTTCAGATGAATTTGAAGCGATTCTAGAAAGAAGCCAATTTCTACAAACCAGTTTTGACCAGCAATTTATTTCAGGATTGACCTATAGTTTCACCTATAATGGTATGATCCGATCAGATAAGCGCAATTTGTTTTTTGTCAATAGCACCGTCGATATTGCTGGGAATTCCATCAGTCTGCTGGGTAAAGAGGGAGATACTGGCAAGGATGAGTTCTTGGGACTTGAATACGCCCAGTACGCTAAAGCAGATGTCGATTTTAGGTATCATTATGTTATTGATAAGGAACAACGCATCGCCACTAGGCTCTTTGCAGGTCTGGGATTGCCTTATGGCAATAGCGAGGTGATGCCATTTAGCAAGCAATATTTTTCTGGTGGTGCGTACAGCGTGCGTGCTTTTAGAACACGATCATTGGGACCCGGGACTTATGACCCGCCCATCAGCGACAATCGATCTTTCTTTGACCAGTCCGGGAACTTGAGGCTAGAAGCAAACGTAGAGTACAGATTCCCGATTTTCGGTTTTGTAAAGGGAGCATTATTTGCAGATGCTGGGAACGTCTGGAATACCACTGACAACGGCCTGCCGGGTGGTAAATTTTCTGGCAATTTCTACAATGAACTGGGAATAGGTGCCGGTGCTGGTGTACGGGTAGACATCCAGGGATTTGTTATACGCTTTGATCTAGCGGCACCCTTGCATGATCCGTCAGAGGAGGAGGGTGAGCGTTGGGTAAACGACTTTGCAAATCCAGTGTTCAATTTTGCCATTGGTTACCCATTCTAAGGTTTAAAGTATAAAGTAGTTGTTATTTCGCTTTCGCGAAAGCGTAATCCCGAGAAGTCATGGGGCTATTTTATATATTGCGAGGATAAAACCCAACCCTAATGAGCGCCGATAACCAACCAGCCGACAATTCAGCCTACAGATCCAGACGTGATCGACAACCTTTTGATCAAAATGTTGCTGCGAGCGGTATGATGGATCATGTAAAAACATGTTTTAAAAAGTACGCAGATTTCAACGGCCGTGCCCGTCGTGCGGAATATTGGTATTTTTATCTCTTTAATATACTTGTTTTTCTGGCACTGTATATACCCGTGATTGCTTTAATTGTAAGTGATAGCAGTCTATTTTTTTTGCCAGGAATACTATTATTAATTTTCGCTTTAGGAATTATCCTTCCATTGCTAGCCGTCGTCGTAAGAAGATTACATGACACGGGCCGTAGCGGCTGGTATGCGTTAATGGCACCCGTACCAGTTGCTAGTTTTATTCTATTGGTATTTATGATAGAAGACAGCAAACCAGGAACCAACCAGTGGGGACCCAATCCTAAGAACCCTGCTATAGGAGGCGAAAATTTTGAGCAAGACGCATTTGTCTAGGGCGTCAAATTTCCTATAGCTATCTATTTTTTATTCTCTTGTATTTCATCTTCAAATAAATCTTTTATGAATTGGCGTTTGACCTTTCAAATTATTGGCATGACCGCGGCTTTGCTATCCCTCTTGCCCTTAGTGGCGGCAGACTATTGGTGGATCAGGATGTTTGATTTCCCGCATCTACAATTAACAGGTTTTACGTTGTTGGCGATCATCCTATATTTTTTCACCTTTAGGGTGAAATGGATCAATGATTACTTGTACATCACGATCCTGTTGGGATGTTTTGCGTTTCAATGCACAAAGATAATTCGCTTTACACCACTGTTCCCAGTCGAGCTCCAAGCAAGTACGCCTGGAATAGCGCCAGATGCCCAATTAAAATTGTACACGGCAAATGTTCTGCAGCCCAATGAGAAACGAGAAAATTTATTTCAGGAAATACAGAAACGCCAACCAGATATCATCGTCTTTACTGAAACGGACAACATCTGGGGGGAAGATATAAGAAAAGCGATTGGTGACCAATACGCTTATAAAGTAGAACAACCTCAGGACAATATGTATGGGATGATTGTTTATTCTAAGCTGGCCTTGCGAGAAACATCCATTGAGTTTATGGTAGATGAGGAAATTCCCTCTATTCATACTCAGGTGCAGCTGCGCAATGGTGAATGGTTCCAATTATATGCGATTCACCCAACTCCACCCATGCCTCAAGAAAATGCAACGAGCACCGATAGAGATACAGAACTGATGAAAACAGCCATCAAGAGCTATCAATCTAAGTTACCGGTGATTGTCCTGGGAGACTTTAATGATGTTGCCTGGTCAGCTAGTACAGAGCTGACGGAAACTATAGCTAAGCTACTTGACTTAAGGGTAGGCCGTGGCTTTTTCAATTCCTATCATGCGCAATATCCAATATTTCGCTGGCCGCTGGATCACATCCTTATCGCACCAGAGTTTAGATTGACAGATGCGGGAACTGGTGTTGATACTGGTAGTGACCATTTTCCAACCTATGCCTATCTGACGTATGAGCCAGAAAAAGCCGCTCTCCAAAAACCTGAAGAGCCTACAGCTGGCGATTGGAAACGTGCCAAAAAGCAAATGAGCCCAGCTGGTATGGAGAGCTTTACAGAGCTACCTGACGGATTTAAGAAACTGCTGGAAGATTAGCGTTCCAACGGTATTGCCCGCAGGTAGTTAATTAAAGCCTAATTGTTGACGAGTTAACCTGGCAAGCACGCATTCTGGTCTTTATTTGTACTTCAAAAATTGATTATGAAAAAAGCTATACTTATCATCAGTGCGATTGCTATCATCTGCGGTATTATTGGTTTCACTACGAATGTAAATGCTTCTACATTTTTTCGCATGATGTTTCTAGTCTTTGCAGACATCGCAGTCATTTTATTCTTAGGAAGGTTTGTCTTTTTTACTGAAAAAGGAAAAGCTTTACGCCAGCGTATTGCAGTGCGTCCACGGATGCGTAGTTAATTAAACTGACGTATAACGATCTGGTAAGAAATCAGCACAGCTGAAATTCCTAATATGATGCTGACTAGTAAATATGCTATCGCTTGATAGTAGGCTGCTTGCTTTAGTAGGAAAAATAATTCCGCAGAAAATGTACTAAATGTGGTTAGACCACCACAAAACCCTACCGCCATCAATAAAAATAGCGATTCCGTTAGCTGATTTTTATCATTATAGGCTAGAAGACACCCAAGTAATATGCACCCCAACACGTTAACGGTTAATGTTGGTATCCATTTCAAGTGATCTTGGTTCAACCAAATTCCCAAACCAAACCGAAGTGCGCTACCGAAGCCACCCCCAAGAAAAACCAGTAAAAATCCCTTAAACATTATTGAATAGGTAGATAAATCTCTGTGATGTAGTCGGCAGGATTTTTAATTTTGTAAGAATCAGACTTGTATATCTCAAAAGCAGGTTGGTCAGATCTAATCATTCCATTTGCAGCGATGTACTGCTCTCCTTTTTTCCAGGCTTCCCTTAGATTTTTATAGCTGCCTTTCAGGGTAACCTTGATTGCCGGTTGTGGTTCCATAAATCCGGTTAGTATCCTGGAATCATCTGCCATGAGAACTCTTTCTTGAACTGGCACTGCAACTGAGAAAATAGCATTTTTAGCCGTTTCATCAAACTTTTCATAGAGCACTCTATCTGCCCCAAAGGATTCTAGACCATTTGCATCCATAAAACTATGAATGCTTTGCAGCATTTGTGACTGCAGACTGGACAAGTTTTCTAGACTTGAACTGGAAGACATATAAAGGTAATAGCCGCCACTCAAATCAATGCGGCCATCAACGTTGATGGTGTATTTTTGCATTTCTGCCTGGAGAAACGCATTGAGTTTATTCATGCTCTCATCGAGCGTAGATTGTAGAGCACCCTCGTAATCAGTTCCCAAAATCGCAGAGCCTACTTTTTCCATCAACCCCTTTTCTCCCATAGCGCTAATGCTCAGTCGGGTACCGTTTTCTACTTGTACAAGTTGAGCTTCTAACTGTGTGGTAGATTTACCCAGACTGTGATCATAAGTGAGCAACAGATCTAGCGCTTTATTTGGATCCAAACGAGCAATAGCAATGCTGCCATCACCATCTTCATCAGAAAAAGTCAGGTTAGCATCCACACCTGCGGTTTGCTCATTGAGCGCTACATTAACATTGGATTGTTGGGTATAGGAATTCCAATGGTCCCAATTCTCAAAATCTGCTAGCTGATTGTAAACAAGACTGGGAGGTGCCTCAATAACTTTAGAACTTTCGATGGAATAAGATCCATCTTGAAGTGAAAAGTAAACGGCAGTGGCTATTATGGCAACAAGCAATAGAATAAAGAGGTACTTGAGAGCTTTCATGGAGGGTAAAGTTGTTATTCAAAGATACAATTTATATAAAATGCTATATTCCCTAAATAACTACTGTATATACTTGCCAGGTGGCTATGATAAAATAGAATTGCTTCATTTTTTCTTCAATTCTCTTAATAAATCGTGGCTAAGGAAACTGCTGCTTTACAAGTCGCAAGGAAATACATCTAGCTTATGTGTAATCACTGGATGTTTATTCCGCTTTCGCGAAAGCGAAATGTATTGCCATTCTCCTGCATTAATTGAGGTGAGGATGTTTCTGCAATGCAAATCGTAATAATTCACCCTTGCCTTCTAAACCGAGTTTCTGCATCATATTCTTACGGTGCTTGTGAACGGTGCTCACCGCACAATGCCTAGTTTCTGCAATTTCTGACGATCGCATACCACCGGCCATCAGCTTCAAAATTTCCTGCTCGCTGCGGGATAACTTGTTCTGATCTTGACTTACAGGCTGCGTTTTATTAATTTTAAGGGAAGGATCAAGGTAAATAGTATCACGCATCACCTGTATGATCGCTTCCCTAACCGTTGCTAACGGCCTGATTTTTAGAATATATCCATCTGCTCCTGCATACAGCATATCGTTAACTGCTTCTGGATTATCAAACATGGTGAAAGCCACTACTTTGATTGCCGGTTTTTTTGCCTTGACCGCTTTACATAGCTCAATGCCATTCATTCTGGGCATGCTTATATCTGTTAGAATTACATTTGCATTCTTATGTTCTAGTTTTCGCATGAGCTCGACACCGTCCCTTGCGGTATCCATAACATGGATGCGATCGTCATCTTTAAATAGGAGTTTTAAACCATCAATGAGTGAAACGTGATCTTCAACAATTATCAATTGTATCATATGATCGGTATTTCAATGCTTATTGTGGTTCCATGCCCTGCACTGGAATCTACTTCAAAGATGCCATCCATCTCCTCAACCCTTGTTTCTATACTATTTAATCCCATGCCGTCCTTTTTTATGTTAGTGTCCCTAATAAATCCGCGGCCATCATCTTCTACCATAAGATGTATACTGTCGCTGGATCCTACCAAATTGATACTTGCCTGGGTGGCCTTAGAATGTTTAACCACATTGCTCAGCAATTCCTGAAGCATTCTAAAAATATTGAGTTCCAAGGAGTTTTCCAGTTTACGATCCATCCCATGATGGTAAACGTCTACTTGTAACCGACCGCTTGCGGTAATGTTTCTGGCCAGGGTTTCTAAAGAAGGTATAAGGCCTTTGCTCGCCATAACGCCGTTATGCCTACTGTGTGACATTCCTCGAATGGTGCTGTATGTATCTTCCAATAACTTGTCGGTTCGTTCATAAATCTCTAGCGAAGTTTTGGCTTTAAAATGGTCTTTGAGGTTGTCAAAGTATAAGCGTATGGTGGTGAGTGAGCTACCCAGATTATCGTGTAGTTCTTCTGCTAGGCGTTTGCGTTCTTTTTCTTGACCTGCGATCATGGCATCTATTGTCGCAAGCTCCTGGTTTTTCATGAGATTATCTGCGCGTTGCTTTTCAAGTTCTACTTCTTGTAGAGCGATTCTTTTTTTCTTGCGTTGGTTGTTGTAGAAAAATCCACTTACCAACAGGAGGGTCACAGCACCTCCAGCGGTAGCCAGAACCATTACCTTTTGTCGCTCGTTGCTTGCTGTAAGTTCTGCGTTTTCAAGTTTGCGTTCCTGAACTTGATACTTTGTTTCTAGTTCTTGTAGAGCAGTAAATCGATCTAATTCATTTTTTTTATTGATCAGATCAAGTACCTCATTATAGAGCGCTATGCTTTTTTCATATTCTTCATTGTTGGAGTATGCGGTAGCTAGATTTAATAGAAGTTTAATTTGATATGGTTGTTGATCTTGGTTTGCTGATAACTCAATAGCATTTTTTAATATTTCAATTGCCTCTACATTACGATCTAGTTTTGAATAAGCATGGCCAAGATTCAATTGGTAGGCAATTTGGGTAGATACGTTGTCTGAATTAACGACAAAGGATTTAATTCTTTCATAATATACTAGTGCAGAATCGTAACGTCCGTAATCGGAATGCGTGGTTGCAATGTTCATTAGAACGCGTTGCCCAATGTCTTTTAATGCTGCCTTTTCCGTAATCTGCCTAGAATCATGCTGAATTTTTAATTTTTTTTGATAGGCTTGTGGATCGTCCGTACTTATACGTCTATAATTGTAAGAATTGCAACCTAATCTTTGCTTGGGATCAGAGGTGGTCGCTGCAATCGCGCAATTCTCATCCATCAATTCATTTGCCGTACTTTTTAATTGAACCAGCGCATATTGGGAATAAATAAGCTCATCATTAATGACAAATAACAATTTTAGATCCTTGTTCTTTACTAGCTTTTTTGCGCGCAATAAGGTCTGATAACTATCAACCATTTCTCCGTCAATATTAATGGAAGAGCGGGCCATTTCATACAGATATCTGGATTGCTCCAAATGAGAAAATCCTGTAGTATCAATTTTCAATAAAAAAGATCTAGCTTTTTTATAATCAACCAACTTATGATGGGATTCTACAAGTTCCAACGCTGATAATTGACCAGTTACATCATAACTGATTGCGAAAATAAGCACCAATAGAAGAAGGCATCGCATAAGTTATGGCGCCTCTCTTACAATTACACTACCATTTCCATATGGTTCTACCACTTCTTGTTTTTCATTAAAATCAATAATCGTCTGGTATTTTTCACCCTTCACTAATTTCTTTTTAAGTTTAAATACCTTAAAAGATTTAGCACCTTTTACCAATTTGATTTCTAGCGTTTTTTTTCTGGTGAATCGTACTTTACCCACTTGTTGAC
>JBBSPH010000106.1:0-7650 GCA_038258985.1 Flavobacteriales bacterium | reverse complement strand
TGATGACATGACCGTCACGATCCCAGCATTTCCCACCAGCATTAGGTTATACACGATCTTGCGGCGCACGGGATGATTCATGATATTCTCCGTTTCATTCGTGCTTATTCCCGTTCCCGTATAGGCAGATCGCGCTTGGAATCTTGCGCTTTCAGTAGATAATCCTGTGTGTATGAGCGCGATAGCTGCTACTTTAGTAATCAATGCAGACAACGTTACAATAAGGAATAATGAAATCGCAGCAATCATAAGGTAGCCTTCAAATGGGAATGTAAATCTATGGATTTGGAAGTTATCTCATTTAGGTAAGGAGAGAATTTTCGCATTCTTGTTCGCTTTCGGATTCGCTTTCGCGAAAGCGAGATAACATCATCTGTTTGACTCCTACCAATAATTTTATATGCTTCACATTTTTACGCAGGTTCAATTCCGGGATTGAGAAATCTATAAAATGCAATGGTGGATTTTATGGCATTCGGAATAAGGATTGGTTCAAATCAGAATCTCATAAAAATAAGTTGACACCTTTGAAATCAATGGATTATATGGTAGTTTAGAAGTCCGTCTGGTCAAAAAACGACCTCCCAAACCCTATTTTTATGTTGAAACAGCAAGGCCTTTATTACCCAGAATACGAGCACGACAATTGTGGTGCAGGTTTTATTTGTAGCCTTAAGGGCGAGACCTCGAACGATATTATCCATAAGGCTTTGCAGATTTTGGAAAAGTTGGAACACCGTGGTGCCGTTAGTGCAGATGGCCGCACCGGCGATGGCGCCGGTATTCTTATCGATATTCCGCATGACTTTTTTGTGCATGAGGTAGATTTCAAATTACCAAAACCGGGAAATTATGCGGTCAGCAATGTCTTTCTACCTAAAAAAGCAAATCAGCGCCTATTCTGTAAAACAACATTTGAAAATGAACTGCGGAATCAAGATCTCCAGATCCTCGGATGGCGTGATGTTCCCGTAGACGCAAACTTCTTGGGACAAATTGCGGCAGAAACAGAGCCTTTCATCAGCCAAATATTCGTCGGCAAATCGAATGCAGACCAGGCAGAATTTGACTTTAACCTAAAACTATTCACTGCCCGTAAAAAGGCAGAACACCATATTTATAGCTCTAAAATATCAGAAAGCTCGCGGTTCTACTTACCCAGCCTCAGCACCAAAATCATTATTTACAAAGGATTGTTGATTCCCGGTGATATCAAGGGTTACTATAAAGATTTGAACGACCCAGCTTTCGTGACTCGTTTGGCACTGGTACACCAACGATTCTCTACCAACACCTTCCCTACTTGGGACCTGGCACAACCCTTCCGGTATATGTGTCACAACGGTGAGATCAATACCCTGCGAGGGAATATATCGCGCATGTTCTCCCGACAGGAATTGATGGAAAGTCCTGCTTTTGGCGCCGAAATCAAGGATATACTGCCGGTAGTATTACCCGGTAAATCAGATAGTGCCTCCATGGACATGGTGGTGGAACTATTACTCATGACGGGCAGATCCCTGCCCGAAGTGATGATGATGCTCGTTCCCGAGGCCTGGGAAAAAAATGCCGATATGCCCGACTACAAAAGGGCGTTTTATGAATACAATTCCTGTTTGATGGAGCCTTGGGATGGACCTGCCTCCATACCTTTTACTGACGGTACCTATATAGGAGCGGTACTGGACCGCAACGGTTTGCGTCCCTCACGATATTCCGTGACTAAGGATGGGTTTGTCATTATGTCGTCAGAAACGGGCGTGATCGAGATCGAGCCTAAAAACCTAAAATTCCACGGAAGATTGGAGCCAGGCAAGATGTTTTTGGTCAATATGAAAGAAGGCCGTATTGTCAATGACGAGGAGATCAAAGAATCCATCGCCACCAAACGACCTTACAGAAAATGGCTGGACGACAACCTAGTACACCTGCGCGACATTCCCTATAATGACTGCCCTGTTTTCTTGAACGAAGCATCGCTGGAAACTCGGAAAGTGTATTTTGGGTACACGCAAGAAGATATTGATACCATCATTTTGCCTATGGCAAAAAATAGCAAGGAGCCCATCGGTTCCATGGGTAGCGATACGCCTATAGCGGTGCTTTCCCAACGGTCACAGCTCATTTATAATTATTTCAAGCAGCTTTTTGCGCAAGTAACCAACCCGCCACTGGACGGGATCAGAGAAGAATTAATTACAGATATCAGCTTGACTTTGGGTAGTGATGCAAATATTTTTGACATCAACGAGAAGCACTGCAAGCAACTTAAAATCAAGAATCCGGTGATCTCAAAACAGGATCTGGACAAGATCAAGAGCTTCAAACATCCCGATTTTGCTATAGCAGAGATTCCAATGTTGTACGATATCGCCCGCGGACACAACGGGCTGGAAGATGCACTGGAGAAGATGCTCGATACCGCTTTCGCGAAAGCGGAACAAGGCACCAACATCATCATTCTATCAGACCGCAATACCAGCAAGGAAAAAGCGCCGATTCCAGCATTGCTCGCCTGTTCCTACATCAACAGTGGGCTGCAGAAGTTGGGCAAACGATCTAAGGTTAGCATCATCATTGAGTCAGCGGAACCGCGTGAGGTACACCACTTTGCGCTACTATTCGGGTATGGAGCAAGCGCAGTCAATCCATATATGGTCAACGAGATCATTGAGGCGCAAATGGAAGATCTGGGTGACAGTTCCATTGACATGCTGGAGGCCATCGAAAATTACAACAAGGCCGTAGGTAAGGGCATCCTAAAGGTGATGAATAAAATCGGCATCTCTACCCTAAACTCCTACCGCGGTTCCCAGCTTTTTGAGTGTATAGGGATCAATACAGAGGTTGTCAATCAATATTTCCCGAGAACAACGACTAGAATACAGGGTGTTGGGTTGCACCAGTTGGAAAAAGAGATCAACAAACGCTACAAGCAAGCTTATGAACGACCCACCATTGATGGGAATCTTGATCTGGAAATGGGTGGCGAGTACCGCTGGCGACGCAATGGCGAGCACCACATGTTCAACCCACTATCTGTAGCCAAACTACAAGAGGCAGTACGTAGCAATAACCCTTCTACCTATAAGGAATACTCTGAAATTATCAACGACCAGTCTAAAAAACTGATGACCATACGCGGCCTATTTGAGTTTACCAACTACGATCCCATACCGATTGACGAGGTGGAACCTTGGACCAACATTGTAAAACGATTCAAAACTGGCGCCATGTCCTATGGTTCCATTAGTGCGGAGGCGCATGAGAATCTTGCCATCGCCATGAACCGTATAGGTGGGAAAAGCAATAGCGGCGAGGGCGGTGAGGATGAAAAACGTTTTTACAAAGACGCAACTGGCGATTGGAAAAATAGTGCAATCAAACAGGTAGCCTCGGGAAGATTTGGTGTGACGTCCAATTATTTGACGAATGCCAATGAAATCCAGATCAAAATGGCGCAGGGCGCCAAGCCTGGCGAGGGCGGGCAATTGCCTGGACCTAAAGTAAATCCAGAAATTGCCAAAACCAGAAATTCAACGCCCTACGTGGGTTTGATATCGCCACCACCGCACCATGACATTTATTCCATTGAGGATCTATCGCAGCTGATTTACGACTTGAAATCGGCAAACAGAGAAGCGCGTATTAACGTGAAACTAGTAAGCGAGGTAGGCGTGGGAACGGTTGCCGCAGGAGTTTCCAAAGCAAAAGCAGACGTGGTATTGATCTCTGGTTTTGATGGTGGTACAGGTGCTTCACCTTTAACCTCTCTCAAACATTGCGGCCTTCCCTGGGAACTTGGACTTGCTGAGGCCCAACAAACGCTTGTGATGAATAACCTGCGCAACAGGATTGTGGTGGAATGCGATGGCCAGATGAAAACGGGTCGAGACGTTGCCGTGGCTTGCTTGCTGGGCGCAGAGGAATTTGGTTTTGCTACCGCGCCGCTGGTAGCATCTGGTTGTATCATGATGCGGGTGTGTCACTTAAATACGTGTCCGGTTGGAATAGCGACGCAAAATCCAGAACTGCGCAAAAAGTTTGAAGGCAAGCCAGAACACGTGGTCAACTACATGTATTTTATCGCTCAAGAATTGCGCGAGATCATGGCGCAACTAGGCTTCAGAACGGTCAATGAAATGGTGGGCCAAGTAGAAAAACTAAACCGCAACCAAGCGATCGATTTCTACAAATCTCGCGGCCTAGACCTTTCTCCTATTCTGCATAAAATTCCAGTGAAGAAGGGAACCAAATTATACAACACTACTCAACAGGAACATCATCTGGAAAAAGCGCTGGATTTTGAGATCATCAGTAAGGCACATCCTGCGCTATTTAGAAAGGAAAAGACGATTCTTGATTTCAAGATTACGAACGAGAACAGGTCTGTGGGTGCGATTCTGAGCAATGAAATCTCCAAGATTTACGGTTCTCAAGGATTACCAGAAAACACGTTAAAAATCAACTTTGAAGGATCTGCTGGGCAAAGTTTTGGCGCGTTTGCCACTAAGGGTTTGACATTAACGGTTACAGGAAACACCAATGATTACATTGGAAAAGGGCTTTCTGGAGCAAAATTAATTGTCAAAGTTCCCGGTGAGGCGACCATCAAACCAGAGGAAAATGTGATCATAGGTAACGTGGCGCTTTATGGTGCAACGGCTGGCGAGGCGTATATCAATGGAAAAGCGGGCGAACGCTTTTGCGTAAGAAATTCGGGAGCGATTGCTGTTGTAGAAGGTATCGGCGATCATGGTTGTGAATACATGACTGGCGGTGTAGCTGTTATCTTGGGTGGTGTGGGACGCAACTTCGGTGCAGGAATGAGTGGTGGGATTGCTTACGTGTATAATGCGCAGGAAAACTTCCACAAACAAGTGAATCCAGAAGGTTTAAATATCGATCCCGTGACAGATCAGGATGATATAAAACAGCTAAAAGATTTGATCGAGCAGCATTACAACGCAACTATTAGCCCGCTAGCACAGCGATTGCTGGAAAACTGGCAAACCGAATTACCCAAATTCCTGAAGGTGCTGCCTGAAGAATATAGGAGGGCATTACAACGATTGGAAGAAGAAAAACTAATAACGACGTAGAAGGAACGGATGGGAAAAGTAACAGGATTTTTAGAACACGATCGTATAGATGAGTCTTACCAAAAGGTAGATGAGCGATTACAAAATTATAAGGAATTTAAAGTTCCGTTGGAGGAGCCTAAATTAAAAGAACAGGGCGCGCGCTGCATGGATTGTGGGATCCCATTTTGCCACAGTGGTTGCCCGCTGGGTAATTTGATACCAGATTTCAACGATGCGGTGTACAAAGGAAAATGGAAGGAGGCCTCAAAAATCCTACACGCGACCAACAACTTCCCAGAATTTACGGGCAGACTATGCCCTGCTCCCTGCGAGGAGGCTTGCGTGCTGGGAATCAATGAAGATCCAGTAACCATTGAAAATATTGAGAAGAATATTGCGGAGACCGCTTTCGCGAAAGCGTGGATAACACCACACCCACCACAACACAGAACCGGTAAAAAAATCGCAGTTGTGGGATCTGGCCCAGCAGGACTGGCCGCCGCGCAACAGCTTAATCGTGCTGGCCATTTGGTAACCGTCTTTGAACGCGACGCTAAAGTTGGCGGCCTACTGCGCTACGGAATTCCAGATTTTAAAATGGAAAAGCACATCATCGACCGCCGCGTTGCTATTTTAAGAGAAGAAGGAATAAAGTTTAAAGTGAATGCAGAGGTTGGAAAAAACACGAGCGTGGAAAGTTTAAAAGCAGACTTTGACTCGATTGTCCTTTGTGGCGGTGCGACCATACGTCGCAGTATCCCTATTCCCGGTAGCCATTTAAAAGGCGTGACCCAGGCCATGGACTTTCTTAAACTGAACAACCAATATGTGGATGGATTGGTAGAATTTGACCAGATCATTCCCGCAAAAGATAAAAACGTCATCGTCATAGGCGGTGGCGATACTGGGTCTGATTGCATAGGGACCAGCAATCGGCATGGTGCTAAAAGTGTGACCAATTTTGAGATCCTGGATAAACCTACCGAGGGTCGACCAGCCAACCAGCCATGGCCATACTGGCCCATGCGTTTGCGCACCTCATCCTCTCACAAGGAAGGTGTGGAAC
The DNA here is from genome assembly GCA_038258985.1 of Flavobacteriales bacterium. Taxonomy (GTDB): domain Bacteria; phylum Bacteroidota; class Bacteroidia; order Flavobacteriales; family Flavobacteriaceae; genus Nonlabens. The sequence continues at coordinate 1,500 of JBBSPH010000106.1, read as the reverse complement.
GGGTTTTTAGCGTTTCTACCAAGGAGTTTGTAGGCGATACCGAAGGTAACCTCACTGGACTCAAGACCGTTGACGTCGAATGGATCTTCAAAAATGGCGAGCGACCAGAATTGAGGGAAATTCCCGATTCAGAGAAACATTGGGATTGCGAACTTGCATTGTTAGCGCTAGGCTTTACCGGGTCAGAAAAAACGCTGGCAGACCAATTCGGGTTAGAGATGGATTTTAGGACAAATATCAAGGCCACGGTCAAGGATTATGCGACCAATGTGCCAGGAATTTTTAGTGCTGGTGACATGCGTCGCGGTCAGTCACTGATCGTCTGGGCCATTTCAGAGGGTCGTCAAGCTGCCTACCATGTGGACAAATACCTCATGGGAAGCTCCAGTTTACCATTGAAGGATGATAACGATTTGCCGAGGGCTTGATTTGAATCGGTAGATCTATTAATTGCTAATTGTGGGAAGCCTCGTAATAATGAGCTCAACTATAATATCGTTGAGTAATTTACTTTCTTTTTGCTTTCTTGCTTCGGATCATTTCGACTCATTTTGACTATGCTCAATGCAAGTAGCTCGGCAAGAACTTCTTTTTCGTTTCGCTTTCGCGAAAGCGAACAATAAAAAGAGACTAAAAGATGTTTATATCGCTACGTGGTTCAAAATGCAACTCAAAAAAATGTATGCCGCTATATGGGATTGAAAGCAGAATTACCGCCAGCCATTACACTAGACTTTAATTTCAACCACCTCTTCCCTATACTTGACCGCTTTGGGACTAGGAATGATGCCGTCACCGTAGCGCTCTGAAAATATCTTGACAAACTCAGCGCCAAAAAACAGGATCAGCGCGCTGTACGAAACCCATAGAAGTAGTAAAACAAGTAGCCCGGCGGCACCATATGCGCTTGCCGGCGAGGAATTTGTGAAATACAGCTCCAATAAAAATTTACCCAACTCGAATAAAAGACCGGTGACTATCGCGCCTGGCCAGATCATCTTCCAGTGTATATCTGCATCTGGAAGAAAACGAAACATCATCCCGAACAACAATGATATGATGGCAACGGCAAGCAAAAAGTTGAGACCATAAGCGATGTAAACGAAATAATTCGATAGGTTTTCAGTAATGATATCCTGCAAAATCCCTATAAGGAAGGACAATACAAAGCTGACCAAAATCAAAAAGCCGACCACTAGGATAAACGAAAAACTCTTGGCGCGATCCGTCAGCAATTTCCACCAGGGTGTTTTGGGATTGATCTTTAACCTCCAGATTTTATTGAGCGATATCTGTAATTGATAAAATAGTCCAGTCGCACCGAATATCAAGGTACCTATACCCACCAGCGAGGCAACAAAACCGTTGTCGTTTTCGGTGGCTTTCAACATGTCATTGATCCCTTCTGCAGCATCGAGACCTACATAGCCTGCAAGATCGCTGGTCAACTGGCCCGTGGCAACTTCTTGATCCCAGATAAGACCTACACAATTCAAAATT
>JBBSPH010000105.1:0-7773 GCA_038258985.1 Flavobacteriales bacterium | reverse complement strand
GTACAGAAACTTGCTGTTGTACCTAGTTTTATTTACCGTAGCCCTAGTTTTTACAATACAGTCGCATGACTACCACCGTACTTCATTCATCCATTCCACAGGCAATGTAACTGGCGACGTCCTCAATGCCAGAAAGAATATGTATGCCTATTTTGATCTAGGCCAGCAAAACAAATATTTGAGTGAAGAAAATGCAAGGCTACGTATGAAGTTACTTGCAGTAGGCGATACCCTGTTGGGTGATGATGCAACACTTATTTTTTCAGATAGCTTGCCCTACAAGATAACACCTGCAAGGGTAATTAAAAATGGCTATGATAAACTGGATAATTTTATCACGATAGATATAGGGTCTCTTCAAGACATTGAGCCAGATATGGGTGTCATAACAAGCAACGGCCTCGTGGGAATAATTGATGTCACCAATAAAAAATACGCTCGAATTATCTCCATACTCAATTCTGAAGTGTCGTTGAATGCCCAGATAAAAGGTACGGCCACAATAGGTTCACTTACCTGGAATGGCACAGATCCCTATAAAATGAATCTAGTCGACGTTCCCAGGCTGGCGAAGGTCAAAAAAGGTGATACCATTATTACGGGACAACAATCGACAACATTCCCTCCAGACATCGACATTGGAGTGGTGGAAACAGCAACGTTAACTGATAATGGTTCTAGGTATGAAATAGAAGTTCGTTTGTTTAACGACATGACTGACTTGGGCTATGTTTATGTTATCAAGAAGCGAGATAAGACAATGATCCAGGCAATTGATACCCTCCAGACCAATGAATAACGAGGTACTCAAAATTACATTCCGATTTTTTGGTCTGCTGGTGTTGCAGGTGTTTTTGCTGGATCAAATTAACTTTTTGGGGTTTATCAATCCTATGGTTTACATTCTGTTTGTATTTCTGTACCCTTTTGAAAACAACCGCTTATTATTTCTAGTCCTGGCTTTTTTAATGGGTCTTGTTATGGATACTTTTCAAGATACGGGAGGTGCGCATGCTGGCGCATGTGTTACTCTTACTATTGTGAGGCCTTATCTATTGAAGCTCGTGTATGGAGAAAGTTATGTGATGAAGAGTATCAAGGTACTCACAACTGGTATCGATAGAATAGTGTTGCTACTAGGTCTCTGTATTTTAATCCATCATATTGTTTTTTACTGTCTGGTCATATTTAACATAGTGCAGGTACTTGAGGTATTCAAATTGACGTTGTCCGTTGGACTTGCCACTATGATGGTAAGTCTCTCCATATTATTACTCATTAAGCCGAGAAAATCATAACATGAAAAAAATATTGCTTCTCTTTTTTGTAACCCTTACTGGGCTCATATTTTTGGGAAGATTGGTGTATTTACAAATTTTTAATGATGAGCTCAAACTTAAGTCAGAACTAAATGCGGTAAAAACTGTATTTGATTATCCAGAACGCGGTTTTATCTACGACCGCAACGGGAAGATGATGGTGGCCAACCAGACCGCCTACGACGTAATGGTTGTACCAAGAGAGGTGAAAGTTTTCGATACGCTCGAGCTATGTGGTTTACTGCAGATGGAAAAGGCGGACTTGATCAAGCAAATAGAGAAAGCTAAAAACTGGTCCTGGCGTAAACCTAGTGTAGTAATGCCACAACTCACACAACTGGAATACGCACCATTACAGGAAAAATTGCGAAAGTTTCCCGGATTTTATACCCAGCGTCGTTCGCTTAGGAAATATTTGGTGGATCATAGTGCTGGAGTTTTGGGGTACATACGGGAAGTGAATCAGGCTGTGATTGATGTAGACGACTCCTATGAGATGGGTGATCTAATAGGGAAAAGCGGTATTGAGGCGCAATATGAAAAGGAATTGAGAGGTAAGAAGGGAGTAAAGCGCTTTTTACGTGATAATTTTGGTCGGCCTATAGCAGCTTATGAAGAGGGAAGGTTTGACACCATCCCAAAAGCAGGTGCAAACCTCACCGTAACTCTTGATAGTAGATTACAGGAGTACGGCCAGCAATTAATGAAAAACAAACGTGGTGGTATTGTCGCTATTGAGCCGGCGACGGGAGAAATTCTAAGCTTGATTTCAGCACCTTTCTACGACCCTAGCATCACTATGGGAAGGGAACGGTCTAAGAATATTAATGCATTAATTAGAGATACAGAATCTAAACCAACCTACAACCGCGCCTTGCAGGCAGAATATGCGCCGGGTTCACCCTTCAAGGTATTGGGAGCACTCATAGGATTGCAGGAAAATGCAATAACCACACAAGATCGATTTTACTGCAATCATGGCTACAATTATGGAGGCCGGAAAAAACTGGGTTGTCACAGCCACTACAGTCCACTTTCCATGGAGCGAGGTATTGCAGAATCCTGTAATGCTTATTTTGCCCAGGTATATAGAAAAATTATAGAAGGCCGTAGAAATAGCCATGAAGGGATGACCGCCTGGAGTAACCATGTAAAATCCTTTGGATTGGGTGGTTTTCTGGGAGTTGATTTACCGGTAGGAAGACCTGGACGGGTTCCAGATAGTGATTATTATGACCGTGTTTATCCTGATGGGAATTGGTATGCAACCACAACTATATCTAACAGTATAGGCCAAGGAGAGGTTGTCGCGACGCCTATACAATTGGCAAACATGACTGCTGCTATCGCCAATAGAGGATACTGGTACACGCCGCACATCATCAAAGAAAAGGACGGTTTACCCCTCAAAGACGATCGATTTACCCAGAAACGAATGACCTCAATTGATGCAAAAAACTTTGCACCAGTTATTGAAGGGATGAACCAAGTATATAAGTCTGGAACAGCCTCAAGTGTGCAAATTCCCGGTATAGAAATTTGCGGTAAAACAGGCACAGCAGAGAACTTTGCTAAAATAAATGGTGTTACGACCCAACTGACAGATCATAGTGTCTTTATCGCCTTTGCTCCCAAGGACAATCCAAAAATCGCCATAGCAGTTTTTATTGAAAATGGTTACTGGGGTTCCAGATATGCGGCAAAAATAGCATCCCTCATGATAGAAAAGCACTTGAAGGGAGCGATCACTAGAACAGATCTTGAACAGTGGGTGCTAAATCACACGTTAGAGCAGGAATATGCAAAGCCCTATAGTGGCAAACCTTTCCAGATCAACGGGCCCCCCGTGCCTATAGATGGTCCTACTGCCACAATTGAACATTCATTTATAGATACTGACTACTAGTGCTACACAGTGCCATAGGAGACAAACCAAAATTTGATGTAGGCATTATCTTGATCTACCTCGCTCTGGTCATCATAGGCTGGGTAAGTATTTATAGCGCCGCGCCAGTAGAAGTCCATGGGTCTATTTTTGACACTAGTCAGGTGTATGGAAGCCAGTTTATCTGGATCATACTCGCCATCGCTTTGATTGTTTTAATTTTTGCCATTGAGGTCAAATTCTTTGAACGTTTTGCTGGGCTTATCTACGTCGCCTCTTTGTTATCCCTTGCCGGACTATTTGTTTTTGGAAAAGAAATTTCTGGAGCCACATCATGGTATGGAATAGGTTCCATGAGTTTACAGCCCAGTGAGTTTGCCAAGTTTGCAACTGCTCTAGCACTAGCAAAATATCTGAGTCAGCTGGATGTTTCTATCAAAGAGATCAAGCATTTTTTGATAACTTCTGCGATTGTTCTCATACCTGCAATATTAATCGTTCCGCAACCTGACCCAGGTAGCGCGCTGGTTTATGCCGCATTCTTTTTTCCTTTGTACCGCGAGGGATTGTCACTTTGGTTCCTTTTACTTGCATTGATCGCACTAGTTCTTTTCCTAGGTGCATTATTGATAGGCCCATGGTGGATATCGTTGATCAGTTTGATTTTGATAGGTGTATTTTTTGCGCTTTCGCGAAAGCGATATAAAAAGAGGCTGGGTTCAAAGCCGCAGCCATCGTGGTTCGTCACTGCCGTTATTGCTAGTATAGCCTTCTCGTTTGCCACTAATTTTATTTTTGAGAACCTATTTGAGGAACGACACAGGAATCGTATCAATATCGTTTTGGGTCGATTGGATGACAGTCAAGGTGTTCAATATAACATCATCCAAAGTGAGATTGCCATTGGCAGCGGTGGTGTGCTGGGCAAAGGCTTGCTCAAGGGCACGCAGACCCAGGGCGGTTTTGTGCCAGAGCAGCATACAGATTTTATTTTCTCTGCGATAGGAGAGGAGTTTGGGCTGTTGGGCGCGGGAACGGTGGTGATTCTTTTTATGCTTCTTATTTATCGCCTAGTGATTATGGCAGAGCGGCAGAAAAACCAGTTCGCAAGAATCTATGGCTACGGCGTTGCAGGAATTTTTTTCCTTCACTTTTTTGTCAATGTTGGGATGGTACTTGGTTTATTGCCCACAGTGGGAATCCCGTTACCCTTTTTAAGTTATGGAGGTAGTGGTCTATGGGGTTTTACAGTACTGCTATTCATATTCGTAAAGTTGGATGCCCACAGGATGAGCTACCAGCATTAGGATTTACCAGCCTTCCCTATCTATTGTTGACTCTAACCTATTCTCTGTGTCATCGGGTAATTGATAAAAGAAATCGGTTTCAGTAAGCTTTTCAATGCTATCTACCGGTACTAGAAGGTCATAGAGAGATTGATCGCTTGCCTGATGAGGTACAAGAAAAGCGAGCACGGCATCTTTTCTGTTTGATTTCTTGTAGATGATCTTATAAAACTGCTGTGGAATACTCACTTCCTCTGATCCTATAGTTTCTAAATCGTTGCGTAGGATAGATCCTGTAACAACACAGACACCATTTTCTTTTTGCGCGTAGTACCTAATTTTCTGTTCCAACCTATTCCATATTCCTGAGTTGAAATCATGCTGCTGCGGGCTAATATTACTAGTAAGAAAAGTCTCATCATAAGCCGCCTTACTAGCACGACGATCCCCTGCAGGAACCAGGTGACCTCTATCATACCCACTATTCTTGTAATTACGCCAGCTTGCGGCACCGGTACTTACCATATCATCAATCTCAAAGTAGGGACGTTTATAGGTTGACCGTATCATATCGCTGGGCTTTAGGATATGAATCGTCCATTCTGCTTGCTCGTGCTGCTCATTGTAGGATAGACTGTAATACTTGTGGTGAATTATTTGGTTATCGGATTTTGGAATAAAATCAGCTCTTGAAAGGAGACTGTCCACGCGCGCATTCACCAGATTTTCCTCGGAAATTGTTACGTTTTGCCGTTGTTGAATAATAAATAACCCGACCAGCAAACCAATGGCGATCAAGGTATAGATCAATTTTTTCATGCAGTAGTCTTCACATCAAGTGCATCTCTCAAAGCATTGCCCATTAACATAAATGCCATGACCAATAACATAATCGCAATACCGGGAACGATAGCTAGATAGGCCTTATCTAGAATGATGTACTGGTAGTGGTCTTTGATCATACTACCCCAGGATGGTATGGGCGGTTGCGCACCTAGTCCCAAAAAGCTCAAACCAGCTTCAATTAGAATAGCCGCAGCAAAATTTGCCGCGCTTATCACAATTACTGGAGCTAGAATGTTGGGCAATATGTGTCTAGAAATAATTCTGAAATCATCAAAACCCAATGCTCTTGCAGCCGTTACATACTGATATTCCTTAGCCACGATCATTTGCCCACGTACCACACGGGCAATCTCAACCCACATCGTCAACCCGACGGCAATAAAAACGGTCAAAAAACCCTTGCCCAGGGCAATACTTATGGCGATAACCATCAATAGGGTAGGGATAGACCACGTAACATTGATCAACCACATGATGGCGGCATCGATCCTTCCACCGTAATAACCAGCAACCGCACCTAAGGGTATTCCTATCAATAGTGAAATGAGCACCGCAACAAAACCTATGCTAATGCTAACCCTAGAACCTACAAGAATCCTACTCAATAGGTCGCGACCATATTTATCTGTCCCCAGCAGGAAAGTTTGTTGGGTGGTAAAGCTTTCGCGAAAGCGAACTAAATCCAGTCCTTCTGCATGTTTGAAATCTAATTCTTGATACGGGAGTTCGTCCCCATCAATAGTATACGGTCGATAAAAGACTTGGTGCTCTTTCATTTTCAAGGCGGTAAACGGAATTTCTACCGAAGTTGATTCTTTACCACCCCACCAGTCCCAAAAATAAATTACAGGATCAGCTGCCGGTAGTTTTATCATACCTACCGTAAAACCGGGTGGCTGGGAATGGATAGAAATATGCATCTGGTTTGCATACCGGCTGTTGTCTGGTGATAAGACATATGCAAATACAGCGATAAAAGCAAAAATCACGATGACGCCCAAACTCAAAACGCCCCAAAAACTCTTGCGAAGTTTCTGGAGCGTTTTGTTATTTTCTATTGGTGTCGCCGCCATATTAATTTTTGAGCGACATGTTGTTCTGTTGTATACTTCGGGATTTAAGGTCTTTCAAAACATTGATCGCTTCCTCTACATACATATCTTGATTTATGGACTCATGCCAGCGATTGCGTTTGTCTGCCAGCGTTGTATCATTCTTGATGAGCTCCATTTCATCCTTTAATGAGGTAACCTTCAACTCATTTTTATAATCTTCTAAACGGTTGAATTGATCTGTTTCCTTATCTAACTTATCTAACCTCGCTTTGTAGGCGCGTATGGAAAGTGGAATAATATATTCATCACGTTGTTGAGAAAGCCATTTTGCATTTTTATCAATCAATTGAAAGAACTCATTATTATCTACGCGCTGCTGTGAGGCTGCGATCGCTTCTTTTTTATTTGAATAGCCATCAAACTTTTTGAAAGTCGCTGGTGCGATCTCATCATAGGGCAACGGAAATTCCTCATCGCGCTCACCAATTTTTATATATGCATAACGATCTGGTGTGATAACATCGCTTTTTACACCTTCAAGTTGCGTACTACCACCATTAACACGATAAAACTTTTGGGTGGTAAGCTTCAATGCACCCAAGTCGCCGAAATCACTAGTACGAACATATCTGTTAAGATCCTCAAAGTTTTGAACAGTTCCTTTCCCAAATGTTTGCTCACTTCCTATAATTACAGCACGGTCATAATCCTGTAAAGCGGCTGCTAAAATTTCTGAAGCACTAGCACTTAATTCATTAACAAGTATAACTAGAGGACCTTCCCATAGTATTTGCCCGCCGTCATCATCACTAAGAATCTGCGAACGGTTGTTTTTTGCACCTACCTGAACGATTGGGCCATTTTCTATAAAAAGTCCAGCCATTTCAACAACCTCACGCAATGAACCACCGCCATTATTGCGCAAATCGATGACTAAACCTTCCATTCCCTCGGCTTTCAATTTTTTTATTTCGGTCTTCACATCATCTCCGGCCGCTCTTGCTTGACCATCTTCAGTATTAAAATAAAACTTAGGAAGATTTATTACACCATAGTTGATATCATCCTTTTTTACTAAGGCTGTTTTGGCAAACGTTTCTTCGATAAGAACTACATCTCTCACTAGCGTTACTTGTTTGATGCTACCGTCAACCTTTTTTAAAGTTAGAATCACCTTTGTTCCTTTAGGACCTTTAATAAGATCAACCGCGTCGCTTATACGCATGCCGACAATACTGGTTGCAACAGAATCTTTTTCTTGGGCAACCCTAAGGATTTGGTCTCCTTTTTCCAACTTACCACTGCTCCAGGCTGGCCCACCAGAGATAATCTCCATGATCTCTATGTTGTCCATTTTTTTCTGTAAACGGGCACCGATTCCT
>JBBSPH010000104.1:0-7814 GCA_038258985.1 Flavobacteriales bacterium | reverse complement strand
TCTGCAATATGCTCCATTTTATCGCACAAATCCACATTGATCGACATTCCCTGTAAGAGGAATAGAAATGCAAGGGATGTCGCTGCGATAATTCTCATGATGCACAAATATAGGGCAATAGGTATGTAACAAGGTTTAAGTAAGTGAAAATTGAACGGTGGGGTCAGATAAGTAATAAAAAGACATCAAGAAGATTTGATGAAAACTTTTAAAGCCTTCAAACTGTAAACTGCATTACATCAAATTCCATGAAATGACTATCATAAACATCCGTATGATCTAAACAGGTCAATACACCTCTACTTAATTTCTATTCCAACTCGATAATTGGCGAGGTAGTCTGGATTCTTACTCAAACTAAATCTCTAAAATTTCAATTTAAGAATTCAAATGATTATACATTGTGTAGACTGAATCAAATTTTCATTAACTAACTTATTTTCAAGTATATGAATAAGCATATTTTGTTTTTTATTTAGCTACCCCTGCTGTTAACAAATAGCTATAACTGCCCTTTAGGCAGTGATACTTTGAAATTTCAACTCCATCAATTCAATGTTTTTTACCTTTTGTCCCGTATAGAATTCTTGGGCTGTGGAAGAATGAAACTGGTGCATTTGTAGAAAATGGATGTTACTGGATAACCATTCCTCATCGGAATAGTTTAGTTTGTTGAAAATCTCCCACTCCTTTCTCAATTTGGCATTCTTGTCCAAAAAGTTCTTTTTACCTAGATGGGCTAGGTCTGCATCACAGATGATTTGCTCGCTAAGAGATCTTGGGCGCTGTGGCATTTCAGTTGATTTAATAAGTTGCATAATGTTTTTTATTCTTCTTTCCAGATAACCTTGCGAGTTTAAAAATGTGCTCGCATAGTTGCAGCTCAGCTGTTCATGGCCTGCAGCTCGTTAGACGTTACCCGTATCATGAAAAAAGGCAGCGATCATCAATTCTTCCATAGCTGTACTCGAGAGATTTTCATTAAGACCGATACTTTGCGCATTTTCAACAACATCCAATGTATGTTGCCAGTTATGAAATGGTAACTCCCTACAACGGCTGGATTCCATTAGTGATTTACAATACTGTTCCACATTATGTAAAATACTCAAGCTATTCATTTCAAAATTTTATAACGGTAGACACACCATATGTATTAATTCCTATAGAAGGAACCGTGATTATTTTATCTGTTTTCAAGAATGGATTCCAAGCAAATAGATGGTCAAGTGCATAAACTAACTTGACCACACCAATTCCTATGGCAGCACCCATCAATACGTCAGATACAAAGTGGGCATCCTTTGCCACACGAAGACGCGGTTGCCACGGCAAATCCATAGCCGCTGTAGGCAAGTAAAGGACTGGATTCTTTGAACTCTTCATACAATACAGTAGCGGTTGTAAATGCATAGGCGCTGTGTGCTGATGGGAATGAATTACTGTTGTCGCCACTAGGACGATCCTTATCAATATTTTTCTTAAGCTTAGTAGTAATCAAATCTGTTAGCAATAACGAGACTCCCAGGTTTTTAGTCTGATCAAACCAATGATTTTGTGACGGGACACCTGCAATGTCAGCAATATACATTTGGGCCACGGGAGCAAACCTGGAATAATCATCAATAGTTGTGCTACTGCTACCTCCTAACCTAGACTGAGCTTTTTTTTCAAACTCGCTGTTGTTTAGTAACAGGGCAGTTCCTATCAAACCTACTGGAACGATAAGTTGCTTCCATCCCAACCCCTGTTGCGTGGAATCGCTAGAAGTTTGGAGCAATTGGCCTTTACAAAAGCACCCTAAGGTAAAAATCAATATAAATATCAACGCTCTCATTAAAACTTGTATTTGAAACCTATCATATGACCTCCATCTGCGTTGCTATAGGTCAATTCCATATGTTCCTGTTGGTACTCGGTTGTGAACAATAAATTGCTTCCTAGACCTATTGCTGCTCCTGCGGCTATGTCCAATACATCGTGTTTTTTAGAATCGATTCTACTTGCTGCGGTAAATCCAGCAAGTGCATAGGCGGGAATTGAGTATGTAAACCCATAGCGACGGTGCACAAATCCTGCACTGTGAAAAACGGTTGAAGTATGGCCTGAAGGGAATGAATTGTCATTGCTCATATCAGGCCGTTGCTTATTCACCCCTTGTTTTAATCCATAGGTGACCGCTTCGGTTAACAGAAATCCTTTAGTAAATTGCCACGCCCCTTTACCATCACCAATAATAAATGTTGAAGCAAATGTTGCCGCCGGCAGGGCAAACAATACCACGTCGCCTATCTTTTGTGTGGTTCCCACTTGGGGTATAGTATCTGCCGTGTCTTGAGCACACAACAATTGAGGAACGAACAGGCCTGTGGCAAAAATTACCGCAACAGCATACGACCGTATATTTTTCAAGTTGACAAACATTCAGTAATTAGATAATTAGTAAAGTACAGTTGTCAATCGATAGGTGCTCATTTTTGTAATAATTCAAATATGGGATCACAATCTGTTGAGAATTTAAAGAGAATCTAAAGGAATTCTAAAGTGTCACTTGTTGTAGAAAATAGTCCATTTTGCATATTGCTTTCTGCTGTTGTAGTCCCGCGATATATCTACAAAATCATGGTCATTGATTTGTTTATTACGAACTAATAAATAGGTACTTCGCTTTCGCGAAAGCGAACTTAATCTAGTCTTAGTTTGAACATCCTTGACATTCCATAAATGATCCCGCCAATTTTCATCCTTCTCAAACTGGATTTCTCGATCTGAGGTGTAGTGACCATTATTGAGCGTAATGACGTTATCGTTAGAATAAAATGAAATGGATGGCAGTAGATAATCGTACACTAAAACAGTTCTTTCCCTATCAACTGAGGTATGGTCAATGAATCTTACCATGTTCTTTGTAGAATTAATAAGCTCATCATTTACAGCCATTACTGATGTCGCCGTTAACAATAAAGCGGCACCAAAAGCCCCAGCAAGCCATATGGGTTTGTATTGATTTTTCTTTTCTATCAATAGGTATAGCGTCAAGAATGCAATGGTTGCTCCAGTAATTACGGTCAATGTCTTTAATGGCACATTTAATTGCGGTATTTCTAAAAACCAACACACATAAAGTCCTAAAAGTAGGAAGACCATTAAAATGAGGTACGTGGTGCTTAGCAGTGTTCTTGTTTTTTGACGCGCCTTTTTCATTTCAACCGCAATAAATAGAGCTGGCATCCAAAAAATTGGTAAAATGTACATGATAAGTTTGGTGCTAAATGCCGAAAATAATATCAATAAGATACCGCTAGAATAAAGCAGGATTTTTGATTCATTTCGCTTTCGCGAAAGCGAACTCAAATGACTTTTCAACCGTGGTATCAAGGCAATCCACCAGGGAAACATCAGTCCAAATAAAATGGGGAGGTAATACCAAAAGGGTTGTGCACGATGAAAGGAATCTAAATTTGATTCAATTCTCGATAGTAGCTGCTTTTCAAGAAAATAATCCCAGAGTTTTGGGTTTTCCATAATAACCATGACGTACCAGCTGGCTCCTATCGCAACGCAGGTCAATACACCAAGATAGTCATGGATAGATACGTGGAATCTACTTTTAAGTACAATGCGGCTCACGATAATGTAAACCAAGATAAATAGAAGGGCGACTGGTCCTTTAGTAAACAGTGCTACTCCAGTTAATAGATAGAAAAGGTATATGAATGGTAGCTTCTGCTTTTTGAAATAAACCTGCCAGCAATAAATAGCCGCAAGGGTTATGGTTGCCAGAAAAGCATCTGTTGTAAGGTTGCGACTAGAAATGAGTACAATGGGCAAGGAGAAATAAATTATTCCCGCAATGAGACCAATGCGTTTGTCCCTGTAAAGCAAATTTGCCAATCGATATACCAGAAGTAATTGAAATAGTACCGCGATTTGTAGAAAAAATCGCGCGCCAAATTCATTGATACCAAAAATCTGATACCCCAACGTTGTGATGTAATACGTTAATGGCGGTTTGTGAAAATGGTAGATTCCCAAAAGCTCTGGATTGAGGTAATCGCCGTTGACAACCATTTCTCGACTTATCTCTGCATACCGTGCCTCGCTGGATTCTGCTAGTCCATAATTCCCGAGGCTTGAGGTTAGAATAACTAGAACAGCCATTAAAAAAAATAGATAATAGCGGTCGATTTTATCTTTTAGAATCACAATGAAAGTTTGATCTTCAAATGTGCGTGAGAAATCTGAATGGAATCTTTGTCTATTCTAAAGCAATCCTAAAGCTGTTAATTACGTGGAAAACGGATGACACAGATAGTCTAATATCGTTTTGAAAAAAACTTATAAATCAAATTGATCGATGTAGGAAAACCGCTTTCGCGAAAGCGGAATAGCTATTAACAGTATTGCTTTGAATAAATTAGTTACCTGTCATTTTCTTTGTGCCACACGTCCCCATTTTAAATAAACTGCTGGCATAAATAATAAATTGAGTAAGGTCGATGTTAGGATCCCGCCCAAAATGACAACCGCCATTGGGTATTCTATTTCTTGACCCGATTTATTACCAGTTAGAACAATGGGCATAAGCGCCAGCGCAGTTGTTAGAGCAGTCATAGTGATTGGCACAATGCGCTCTGTAGCGCCGCGAATGATCAATTCCTTTCCAAACGTCATTCCCTCTTCTACTTCTAAATGCTTGTAATGACTCAATAGCATTATAGTGTTTCTGGCAGCAATTCCTAGGACGGTTACAAATCCAACAATGGAACCTAAGGAAAGTATACCACCTGTCATGAGCACTGCTACAGCACAACCTGTCAATGCAAAAATTAAACTGGCCATTACTAACCCTGATAAGCGGAATGATTTAAAGTCAGCGTACAATACAAAGAAAACGCCTATTAAGGATAATAGGATGATCCCATACAGCTGGCGAGAGGCCTTTTGTTGTTCTGCATATTCTCCCAGTATTTCTGGATGATATTCTGGTTCAAAAGTCATCGCATTGACCTTTTCTTCTACCTCATTTGCTACGGCACTTAAACTGCGGCCATCGACATTAAAGGTAACGTCTATCCTACGGGACGCTCCCTCACGCGTTATCTCATTAGGTGTGGGAACTATTTCTACGTCTGCGAGATCTCTTAGGGGTATCTTTTCATTTTGCGGTGTGTCAATCAACAATCCTCGTAGAGATTCTAGGTCTGTATGGATTCCAGGCTCACCAGTGACCACGATGTCAAAAACCTTTTGATCTTCATACATTTCACCAACTTTAGATCCATTTACCATGGTAGACACCGCGGTACCCACATCATTTGAAGAAACACCAAATTGAACCGGTGCATTAGGTTTAAGCTTTACTTGAACCTGTGGGACTAAAGTTTGCTGCTGGACTTTTAAATCAATGACGCCATCAACATCCTGAATGTTTGTCTTGATTTCGTTCGCCTTTTTATATAATTTATCTAGGTCAGGACCGTATAACCGCACTACGATAGAAGCGCTTGTACCCGTAAGTACTTCTTTAATGCGTTCTCTTAGATAGGTCAAAACGTCACGGTATAATCCTGGATAACCGTCAATGACTTCCTGGATTTCTGCCACCGTTTCATCATAATCATCCACATCAGGATCTACACTTATCCAGAGTTCTGTAAAATTGGGGCCTACAACCTCGTCTGCTACCTCAGCGCGACCAATGTGAGCACCAAAGTTTTTAACTCCCTCAATTTCTCTTAGTTCTTTACTTACTTGGATAGTGATGCGATCCATAGCCTCTATAGATGTTGCTGGCTTTTCTACCCAATGCATTAGAAAATCATACTCTTTGAATTCAGGCAAGAACTCTTGGCCTAAAAAAGGAAAAATAGCCAATGACATGACAACAACAATTCCTGACGTCCATAAAATACGTTTGGGCTTGTCTATAAGTGCAGGTAAAATGCGCTCGTATCTGTTTTGCAACCAAGTGCTTAGTGGAGATTCCTTTTTTTGAAATTTTCCTTTGGCTAGAAGTAATAGTGATAATGCTGGTGTTAATGTCAACGCCATGAAAAGCGATACACCTATAGCAACAATGTAGGCCATGGCCAATGGTTGAAAAAATGATCCAGCGAGTCCAGGCATCATAAATACTGGTATCAAAACCAGACAAACAATTAGGCTGCCGTAAATTACTGCGCTGCGCACTTCCATGGAGGCTTCTAACACCACCTTTAGAGCTGGCATAGGATTTTCTAACGTTCTATTGATTTTTAATCTTCTGGCAATATTTTCAACATCG
Source organism: Flavobacteriales bacterium (assembly GCA_038258985.1). Classification (GTDB taxonomy): domain Bacteria; phylum Bacteroidota; class Bacteroidia; order Flavobacteriales; family Flavobacteriaceae; genus Nonlabens. The sequence continues at coordinate 1,528 of JBBSPH010000104.1, read as the reverse complement.
ATGATGGCATCATCTACCACCTCTCCAAGGGCTATGATTAATCCTGCTAGAATCATGGTGTCGAGAGTACCTCCTGTATATCTCAATACCAAAGCAGCACCGATCAACGAGCATGGAAGTGCCAATGAGCTGATCAAAGCCGTGCGCCAATCGTACAGGAAAAAAGAAAGAACTATCACGACTAGTACACAACCTATCAAAAGAGCTTTGTTCAGATTACTGACCGCCATTTCAATAAAACTTGCTGGACGGAAAATGGTAGAATCCACCTCTATATTTTTAAGTCCAGGTTTCAAACGTTCCAGCTCCCGCTCTATATTTCTAGTAATTTCCAGCGTATTGGCACCCGGTTGCTTTTCTACTATAAGCAACAATCCAGGACCGTCATTGATAATAGCATTGCCAATTGCTGGCGGTGTGCCGATGGAAATTTCTGCAACATCACTCAATCTCAAAAATTGAGGCATAGCGGCAGCAGTTAATGGAGTTGTACCTACTGGTGTTGTTTGAATAACCAGATTTCCCAACTCTTCTACAGAATTCAGACCGCGAACGTTGGTGATGGCAAATCTTTGATTGGGACTATCCATGAAACCACCACCAATTAATTGTAGGTTTTTGCTCAAAGTAGCTTGTACTTGTGCAAGTGTAAGATTGTGAAGTTGTAATCTATTGTGATCTATGATTACCTGAAGCTGTTTATCGCGCTGTCCCCATACTGCAACATTTGCCACACCAGGAATTGCCATAAGTTGAGGTCTTACCGTCCATTTTATGATGGTGGAGAGTTCCATTTGAGACAGTGAGTCTGAAGATATACCTATCTTCAATATTCTACTGGTAGATGATAAAGGTGGCAACATGACTGGAGGTCTTGCTACGGTGGGCAAGGTTACTGCAACGCGTCCTAATCTTTCTTGAACATGCTGTCGCGCTTCCATGATATCGATCCCTTTATCAAAGTGCAATCTGACTGATGATAAACCTAAAACTGATTTAGATCTGATATCCTGCATCAATGGAGTGCCATTTAAGGCATTTTCTATAGGAATGGTTACCAGTGCTTCAACATCTGCTGTGGAAAGGCCCGGAGCTTCTGTTTGAATCTCTACATAAGGTGGAGCAAACTCTGGAAACACATCCATAGGAGTGTCTTTTACTACAAAAAAGCCTACGATTAATAATAAGAACATCAGTGCCACGACAATGACACGCATTTTCAAGGATGTAAGTACGAGCCACTTCATTATTTACCGCTGTTAAATTCAGTTCCAAAAAGTTCTGGTGCGCCTAGCGTTACAACTTCCTGACCTAGTTCCAGACCATTTGCTATCACGGCCATTCCATTACTCACATGATCCAAGCTAATTCTAGTTCTCACAAATGTTTGTGGACCTGTACGCACGTAAACCCATTCACCGCCATTGTAATCATACAGTACGGCAGCATAAGGAATTACCTTCCTTTTTTCCAAACTTCATTTTGTCAAAAACATATTGACTTTTTCTCCTGGCATGAATGATTGATC
>JBBSPH010000103.1:0-7835 GCA_038258985.1 Flavobacteriales bacterium | reverse complement strand
TGAAAAGTGTAAAGCAGGGTGATGGGTTTAGAAAATTTACATATGCATGGGCGGTAGTCATCCCTGCGGGTTTTATTTTCATTGCTCTTTACCATCATTTTAATCATATAGCAGCATAATTATGGCAGTTTTAGATTCAAAAGTACCTGAAGGACCGCTCGCGGAAAAATGGGTCAATCATAAAAATCACATTAACCTTGTTAACCCAGCAAACAAACGTAACATTGACGTTATCGTTGTTGGTACTGGACTTGCAGGAAGCTCTGCTGCTGCAACTTTAGGTGAATTAGGTTATAATGTAAAGACATTTTGCTACAATGACTCGCCACGTCGTGCGCACTCCATTGCAGCACAAGGCGGTATCAACGCTGCCAAAAATTATCAAGGTGATGGTGACTCCAACTTTAGGTTGTTTTACGACACTATCAAAGGTGGCGATTACCGTTCCAGAGAAGCGAATACCTACCGTCTAGCGGAGGTTTCTTCTAATATCATTGACCAATGCGTTGCTCAGGGAGTTCCTTTTGCACGGGAATATGGTGGATTGTTGGATAACAGATCTTTTGGTGGGGTTCTAGTTTCTAGAACATTTTATGCCGCTGGACAGACGGGCCAACAGTTATTATTGGGAGCTTATTCTTCCTTGAACAGACAAATTAACCGTGGTAAAGTACAACCCTTCAACCGTCATGAGATGTTAGATCTTGTGGTTGTGGATGGAAAAGCTCGTGGAATCATTGCCCGTAATCTAGTTACTGGAGAAATTGAGCGTCATGGTGCACACGCCGTTGTGATTGCTTCTGGTGGGTACGGAAACGTATTTTTCCTTTCTACCAATGCTATGGGAAGTAACGTCATGGCAGCGTGGAGAACGCACCGTCGCGGTGCTTACTTCGCAAATCCATGTTATACCCAAATTCACCCAACTTGCATCCCTGTAAGTGGTGAGCACCAGTCCAAATTAACCTTGATGTCAGAGTCCTTGCGTAATGATGGACGTATCTGGGTACCGGCAAAACTTGAAGATGCTGAAGCGATACGTGCTGGAAAAAAACGCGGTGTAGATTTAAAAGAAGAAGATAGAGATTACTACCTCGAACGTCGTTATCCTGCCTTTGGTAATTTGGTGCCACGTGATGTGGCGTCCAGAGCAGCCAAAGAGCGTTGTGATGCTGGTTTTGGAGTTAATAAAACTGGTAATGCTGTGTATCTTGACTTTGAAGCAGCCTTCAAACGTTATGGAAAAGTAGAGGCTTTAACCCATGGTCATAAGAATCCGACAGAGGATGAAATGATCAAGTTAGGTAAAGAGGTTATCAAGAAGAAATACGGTAACCTGTTTGATATGTATCAGAATATATCTGATGACAATCCATATGAGGTTCCCATGAAGATTTTCCCAGCCGTTCACTATACGATGGGTGGTCTTTGGGTAGATTATAATTTGCAAACTACTATTCCTGGATGTTTCGCGGCTGGAGAAGCTAATTTTTCTGACCACGGTGCTAACCGACTAGGAGCAAGTGCCTTGATGCAAGGTCTTGCAGATGGCTATTTTGTATTGCCATATACTATTGGTGATTACCTAGCAGACGAGATTAGAACAGGAGAGATTTCTACCGAAACTCCAGAGTTTGACCAAGCTGAAAAAGACACAAGAGCGCGTATCGAGAAATTGATGAGCGCATCAGGAACACACAGCGTTGATTATTACCACAAGAAACTAGGCCACATTATGTGGGAGAAATGTGGAATGTCTCGTAACGCGACAGATCTACAATCTGCTATGGATGAGATTAGTGAACTAAGAGCAGATTTCTGGAAGAATGTGAAAGTTACAGGAAGTGCCGATACTAAAAACCAAGAGTTAGAGAAAGCAGGCCGTGTGGCAGACTTCCTAGAGCTGGGCGAATTGTTTGCTAAGGATGCTTTAACCCGCAACGAGAGCTGTGGTGGGCACTTTAGAGAAGAGTATCAAACTGAAGACGGTGAGGCGCTGCGTGATGACGAGAACTTTGCTTTCGTTAGCGCATGGGGCTATAACGAGAATCCGCGTCATTCTGAATTGCACAAGGAAGAGCTTGTGTTTGATAATGTGGAGCTCAAAACTAGATCGTACAAATAAGATTTTAATTATTTCGCTTTCGCGAAAGCGGAATACATTTAATACAATACAACATGAAACTGAATCTAAAAATTTGGAGACAAGAAGGGCCTAAAGTCAAGGGGAAATTAGTGGATTACCCACTGGATGGTGTTGATGGCGACATGTCTTTTCTTGAAATGATGGATATTCTAAACGAAGAATTGATCAATAAAGGCGATGTTCCCGTAGAGTTTGACCATGATTGTCGTGAGGGCATCTGTGGTTCCTGTAATATGATGATTAACGGTGAGCCTCATGGACCACAGAAGTTGACAACGACTTGTCAATTGCACATGCGTAAGTTTAGCGATGGTGATACCATTACTATCGAGCCATTTCGTGCTAAGGCATTTCCTGTAATTAAAGATTTAATCGTTGACCGTTCGGCTTTTGATAGAATTCAGCAGGCTGGTGGTTATATTTCTGTCAATACTTCTGGAAATACGCAAGATGCCAACTCGATTCCAGTTGAAAAATCAAAAGCAGATGAAGCATTTTGGTCAGCAACCTGTATAGGTTGTGGAGCTTGTGTGGCAGCATGTAAAAATGCCAGTGCCATGTTATTTACCAGTGCTAAGATTTCTCAGTTTGCCTTATTACCACAAGGAGAACTAGAGGCTACAGAACGCGTCGAAGCTATGGTACGCCAGATGGATGAAGAAGGTTTTGGAAACTGTTCTAATACTGGTGCTTGTATGGTAGAATGCCCTAAAGGCATCAAGTTAGAAAATATTGCACGTATGAATCGTGAGTATTTAAAAGCTGAGGTTGTGGGGTAAGATCCATTGTTTAAACTTATTATTCTAACCCGATTCTAAAGGATCGGGTTTTTTATGCTCGATCCTTTAGGATCTCTTTTTATACATAAGAATATTCCAATATTACTATTCGCTTTTAATCGAGATTATTTGAGTATAACCCTTGTCAAATATAATTCCTGACTCAACATCAATTAAAGCATTTAAAGATCGACGAACAGTATATATGTATTTCATCCTTTTAAATTATAGTTTTAACGGTTTAATTGTCTGTTATCGTGTCAATTAGATCCTAAATTATCGATTAAAAACATATTAGTTAAAAATTTGTGAACTCTATATAGTGTTACTCTCTAAATTATTTGATTACTTTTCAAGTGGTATTACATTTTTTATTAACAATTGATAAACAATTTGTCTTCAAATAAATTAGTGTTTGGAAAAATTTTATTCTTTAACGTTAACGGTACTGTTTATAGTCTGCACGATCAATGTGTATGGCCAAAGCATCAGTGCGCCTTCCCTGGCGGTGCCATACGCCTGTGCCACGCCTTCCTTTAATTCCTATACCGCAAGTACTTCCTACACTGGTCCGGGCTTTAATGCGGGTAATTCCTTTATGCTAGAGATGTCAAATGGTTCTGGGGACTTCAGCAACGCAACCACGATAGCAACGGTCACCAATCAAAATTATAGAAGTGCTTGGGCTTTCGATTTTCGAGATTTTGCATTTCCGACGAACATCGGTGGTAGTGGATTTAAGTTACGCGTAAAATCAACCAATCCAGTTAAGGTAAGCCCTTCATCAAATTCGTTCTCTTATTACCATTATGATGGATCATCAATTATTTTAAACGATTACCGACCAGTAGCACTTTGCGGCAATGCTACATCGACCATCAAAATCGTGCCTGCCAATTATTCAAATTACAAATGGTATAAAAATGCCGTTCTTATTCAAGGAGCCACAACCTCAAGCCTTGAAGTGAGCGAGCCCGGAGTTTATTTTGCCGAGGTTGATTTGGGTCCTTGTAATCTCAACATCGTAGAATCTATTTCCAATACAGTCACCGTAAGTCGCCAGGGACAAAGAGATGTTTCTATTACTGGATCCAACCAATTATCTGTTTGTGCCGCGACCAGCCATACATTTGAAGCTGCAGGTCTAAACGCATCAGATTCCGTTCAATGGTTTAGAAATAATACCGCCGTAACGGGAGTGGGTAATTTCCCCACCTACACTACACCAGCAGGCAATGCAGATGGCACCTATTACTTTAAGATAAATCAATCTGGTGGCGCTGGTTGTTCCAGTCAGTCACAAAATGTGATTTTAACTTATGAATCAGGATTTACAGTAAACACTGCATCTGCAAATTATACACTACTTCTTCCTTCCCGATCCACAGATCTGACCATTACTACTACCGCTACAAATAGGATAGTAGAATGGTACAGGAATGATATTGCCATTCCTTCAAGCAATGATTTGGTGTATCGAGCAACACAGGGAGGCATTTATAAAGCTCTTGTAACTAATAACGGCGGTTGTTCTGCACCTATATTTTCTGAGTCCTTTACTGTTGAGGTGCCAAGTGACTACCGAATTGAAATTGGACCATCTGCGGACTATAGCTCTTGTCAGAGCGGGTCAACGACATTGCAGGTACAGAAAATAATTGCTGTCGCACCCGATGGTTCCCAGATCGAATTAGATTCTGACGCTATAGACTCATTCTCCTATCAATGGTTCAAAAATAATCAACCTGTGACGGGTGGAACCTCTGTATCAACCATACTCAGCGTTCCTGACAATGGTATTTATAAAATTAGTGGTCAATTATTAGGTGCTAGTTATCAGTCCAATGAATTTACTATTGAACTGTCAGATATAGATGCCACAACTACCTCTTCTATTCTCTCCATCTGTTCTGGAGGATCCACTGAACTCCAAGCTATTCAAAATTCCTCATGGAGATATCAGTGGCTAAAAAACGACTTGTCAATTACAGGAGCAAACTCTAGTTTGTATACCGCAACCGAACCTGGAGATTATCGCTGTAGAATCGACAACTTTAACTGTACAGTAACTGGCAACACATTAACTATCACTGAGGCTTCTGGTTTCACGGTTAACATTCAATCCGCAGCTTACCAATTGCTGCTGCCTGGAGTGACTCCCGTACTTTCCATAACAACCACCGCATCCAGCCCAAGCGTCGAATGGTTTAGAGACGATGTCGCGATTCCCAACTCAAATAACTTGAACTTCACGGCTACCCAGATAGGTACCTATAAAGCCCTGGTTACAGATAATAGTGGATGCGCTACACCAGTATTCTCAGCGGTGTTTACTGTAGAATCACCTGAGGACTATAAAATAGCTGTGAATGCTTCCAGCAATTATGTTTCTTGCCAGAACGCTCCAACGACGATGCAGGTTACAAAAATTACTGCTATCGCGCCAGACGGTAGTTTAATTGACCTAAACACAACTTCCATCGCATTATTTGCTTTTCAGTGGGTTAAGGACGGTACTCCCATCAACGGTGCAGGTTCCATTGATCTTTTATTGACATTATCGGATAGCGGGACATATATGGTGCAGGGGCAACTCGAGGGCGGGTTGTACGACTCTAATGAATTTACGGTTGAAATTTCCACTTTAGATCCTACCATCACCACCGCTAATTTTAGCATATGTTCCGAAGGATCAACCGTCCTGCTCGCTACAGAAAATCCTTTATGGAATTACCAGTGGCTTAAGAATGGAATAGAAGTAAACGGAGCTATCACTAGTGAATTCCTTGCGCTGGAAGCGGGTAGCTACTCCTGTAGGATTGATGATGCCGTTTGTGTAGTGACAAGTGCCGCTTTAACTATTGTGGAGGCTACCGAGGAGTCTATTAACATATCACCTTCATCTGACATTGAATTAATACCTGGTTCTACCCAAACGTTATCTGCTTCTGGAGGAGACGATTATGTTTGGACGGATGCTACTGGTGCGGTTCTCTCTACTACAGATATGGTGACAGTAGACAGCCCAGGCAATGTTAACCTTCAAACCACGGTAGGAAGCTGTGTGTTTAACAGCTTAATAATTATAAATCAAACAATGCTAGGTATTATTCCTAACGTAATTACAGCTAATGGTGACGGTATTAATGAAAAATGGGTCTTACCACCAGCCTACAGATCAGCGGATACAACCATCACAATTTATGATACCGCTGGGACAGTAATTTATACAACATCAAATTATCAGAACAACTGGCCTGTAAATACAAGCGGGACAACAAACCCTGTTTACTACTATACCATAGAAAAAAATACCAGCACTCTCAAAAAGGGAACAATAACCGTGCTCCGATAAACGCATATGAAGCTAAAATTACCTTTACTCTACATTTTTGTTTTTTTCGCATCAAGCATCATTTATGCGCAGGATGCTAGGATTGTGCCTCCACAGGAAGTTCCTTCACAAAACCTTTTAGAATTCAACCGTTATTTTATAAACCCTACATTTTCTAGAGTCGGATTAAAAAATAGTTATCTCTCGCTTTACACCAGAAATCAATGGGTACAGTTTGATGACGCTCCTACAAGCTACCTGCTCAATTATGTCTCCCGCGTCAATGACAATATTGGCGTTGGCTTTGGTATTCAACAGCAAAACAATGGCATTCTCAACTATTTCGGCATTAATGCAAATTATTCTTATGGGATCCAACTCAGTGAAAAGAGCTGGTTTACACTGGGTACAAATATCAGTTACCTTGATAGTGGTATAAAGAGCAGCGCAATAACTGCAGACTCTGACCCGCTGATCGCTAATTATGAAGAGTCTACCCTACTTACTTTCAAACCTGGTGTAAACCTAACCGTAGGTAGGTTTGACATAGGTTTTTATTCAGAAAACCTCTTCAGCTACGATCTTAAGACTAGCGCCCAGGCAGGCACCTCGCAGATATTTTCAGGCCACCTGATGTATTCCCAGCCACTAGCAGATGGAAACCTGTTGAGAGCAATGGCAAGAGGGAGGAAGAATGAGAACGGTGACGCCATCCTTTCTGGAAGTTTGTTGTTTGATGTTCCTAAATTGGGATGGGCTCAGGCAGGATACGATGATTTTTATGGTGGATCCATAGGTCTGGGAATCAATCTTTCAGATCACATAAGTATCGGTTACGTACTGGAAAAGGGATTGAGTGGCACGACGAACAATCTAGGAGTAACGCATGAGCTGACCCTTGCCTACAAATTTCGTGAAGTTTCTAGTGATGTTACCATGATTGAAGACCTAGAGGATTCCATGGAGCAATTTGCACGGACAAATGCGCCTAGGGAAATAGACCTTGACGATACCAAAACCCTAAAAGAAGAAGTAGCCGCACAAGCCGTATCCATTAAGGCATTACAGCGGCGTCAGGATTCTATTCAGCAGTCATCAGCATCAACTACTGAAAACCAGTTGAAACAGATGATAGCAATGAAAAAAGTGGAAGAGCACATGAAAAAAAACAGCTCAAATCCAATTTCGGTACCTCAGCCACCCGTCAAAAAAGAGGCAGAGGCTTTGAACCAAAAAATAGAGATCGTAAATGCTCAAAAGCAAGTCCGAAAGAGCCCACCGGCAACACCAACATCGGTTCTTACGACAAATGCCGTTTTCACGAGGGTTATAGGTACACGTCATCCCTCGGGATTTTATCTGGTAGGCAATATATTTAGAAATAAGACCTATGCAAAGCGTTTTCAGGATAAGCTGAAGGCAGACGGATTTACCAGCAGTAATTATCTCAAGGATGTCAAGAATGGCTTGAGCTATGTCACTATCGATCGTTTCAACACGTTGGAAGCAGCTGAGGATGCTTATAGATCCAAAATGCAAGGCAGGTACAGCAGTCCCATTTCTATACTTGAGATTA
>JBBSPH010000102.1:0-7890 GCA_038258985.1 Flavobacteriales bacterium | reverse complement strand
CCCAACGTTTCCAATTGTAGGAATGCATATCGTAAAAAACAGCTGTACCAAACAACTCCTCCAGTTTGACTATAATTTGTAAAACAACCCTATAGAAATTTTCGTGTTTTTCAATGGCATTTGACTTTTCATCATCCGTTAACGGTTCATTCCATAATGTTTTCCCCCAGGCGCTCTCATAGATCGCCTCTCGCGGATTGCGGTTTAGATCGTATTCAAACCTGCTATCATGGGCGATGAGCGTAATGGGCAATAGCGATATCATGGTACCAGTTCCTGGATCTTCCTCATACCATCTATCATATTCTGTATGTAGGCATTTATCCCATAAATTTTTATTGAAATGATGACCATCATGCACCGCAGCGCAAACGTAGGGAACGTAATCATCGATCTTTATGGAAAAAGAGTAATCATCAACAACTGCATGGAAGGTTTCTTCCCGCTCAATCTTACTTAAGATTTGGCGAATAGACATTTTAATCATTGATGCATTCCTTTTAAATTAGATTTCTCACTTTTTGTTTGTCCGCGCTTTGCGATTTCTGCTTCAAAGAAATCTACGATTTTCGACTGGAGTTTGGTATTCGCGGTTTTGTTGATTTGAACAATACCACCCGGTGACATCACATTGACTTCTACCAACATACCGGCGATGACATCTATACCGACAAAGTATAAACCATCCTTGACTAGTTTTGGACCTATTCGCTCACATAACACTTTTTCCTCGGGAGAAATGATATGTTTTTGAAAGCTACCACCTGCACTAACGTTTGACCTATGATCGTCGCCACCTGGCACCCTCTTTACGGCTCCTATTGGTTTACCATTAAGGAGTAAAATGCGGGCATCACCTTGTTCCGCTCCTTCAATGTAGTCCTGTAAGATCACATAGTTGGTAGTACCGTCCTTGTTATCAATGTAAAAATCAAGTAGCGAATTCACATTGAACATGGCTGCCTTTTCCAACATGATCACACCGCTGCCACCATAACCGTTCAATGGTTTCATGATCATGCGATCCTTGGGATTTTCTTTGATAACAGATTTTAAATACGCTTTATTCTTAGAGACATGCGTCCGTGGTATAATCGTATTGTCGGGATCGTCAAAACAGGCTGGGTATAATTTATTATTGGCTTCCCGCAACCCATCAATATCATTCACAATAAATACATTATGTTTAACGCTGTCCAAAAAGTTAAGGGCAATAGCATCAAGCGGTGGGTTTGAACGCATCATGATCACATCAAAATCTGCTAGAGGCAACATTTTGTCTTCCAGCTCTACTCGTTTATAAAATGATTTGATCTGCGCAGGAAACTTTTCCATAGGAAGCAATACCCGTGAAAAAGCATAGGCTATGCTGTCCCTTATTGTCAAGCTCGCTGGTGTAGCAATCGCCACGGTATGACCGCGTTTAACGCATTCATGAATGATGGTAAGGGTAGAATCGCTCTCTGGGGAAATCTCCTCCCATGGGTACATTAGTAGACAAACATTCATGCGTAAAAATCTAGGTTGGTAGCTGCAAACTATGCTTATTTACAGGATAAGTTTGTTAACTAAATGCAATTTTTATGTAAGGGATTTCTGAGGGAGTTCGCTTTCGTGAAAGCGAAACAATCCACAACATTAAACTATTTGAAAGGAATATGTACTGCAAAAGAATGGAAGTCGTTTACGAAGAAACCTCGTTGAGGTTATCATCCCAATCCTGAACATCGGGCTCACCGAATTTACCCAGCGACTTAGCAACGATCGATGCGACTGTGGCATCACCAGTTACGTTAACGGTGGTACGTAACATATCTAACGGTCGATCAACAGCAAAAATCAACGCAAGCGCCACAGGTAATAGCTCACTTGGGAAATTTATGGATTCTAAGACGATCACCAGCATCACCATTCCCGCGCCAGGAACCGCCGCTGAACCTATCGATGCCAGCAAAGCAGTTAGAACGATCGTCAACTGTGCCGTCAACGCTAGTTCAATACCTAAAGCCTGGCAAACGAATACGGCCGCAACGGCTTGATACAAGCTGGTTCCATCCATGTTGATGGTTGCTCCCACAGGCAATACAAAACTGGCAACCTCCTTCTCTACTCCCATGTGTTCCTCTACTCTTTCCATAGTTACGGGCAACGTCGCTGCGCTGGAACTGGTAGAAAAAGCAAGCAATTGTGCTGGCGCAATTTTAGTCAAGAACCAAATAGGCGATTTCTTAACATAAACGGTAAATATGATACAGTAAATAACTATCATCAATACTAGGCCTAGTACAACAGTTCCCGCATAATAAAGTAATGCCAGCAGCACTTCGGGATCGTCCGCGCTTACAATAACAGTCGCAAGTAATGCAAAAACGGCAAACGGAGCGGTCAACATAATCAAGTCTACCATTTTTAGCACCACATCATTGAGCGAGTCAAAGAATTTTTTGAGCGGTCTTGCCGCCTTCTCGCCTATCAACAACATCGATATACCTAAGAAAATGGCAAACGTAATAACTTGCAGCATCAAGCTATTGTTAGACATTGCGGCAACCGCATTATCAGGGACCATGTCTACCAAGGCTTGCAATGGACCAGCATCTTTTTGTTGCGATGCCGTCTCTAATTTACTCGTGATTCCAGAATTTCCTTCATAAGTCGCACTCAAGTTTTCAATCGTTTCCTGCGATATTCCTGCACCAGGATTAAGTACGTTTACCAGGACAAGTCCTAAGGATATCGCGATAATAGTGGTAGTTATATAAATAATGATGGTTCGAATTCCCATTTTGCGGAACTTGGCAATGTCCTTGAGATCAGAGATTCCCTTGATAAGCGATGCCAGAATTAGCGGCACAGCAATCAGTTTGAGCAAATTAACAAAGATGGTTCCAAATGGCTCTACCCAGTTTGTTATCCATTCGCGTGCTTTAGTCGTGGTAATTGTAATTGCTGGCTTAACATCATGATTGGTCACTACCTGACCATCGCTGATGCTATAATCCAAGACAATCTGTTCCTTGATGGTGCGCACTACTATCTCTTCCTGTCCCCAACTGGTATTGAGTAAAATGACTCCAAAAAGAATCCCTAAGGCCATTCCTATTAATATCTGCCAGTGTAGTGCTAATTTTTTCATGTGTTGTTGTTGCTGTAATTGTTACGCTTTCGCGAAAGCGGTATTCTATTAAATTTTTGCTGTTTTATTTCTCAAAAAATGATCTGCAAGTACCAGAGCTGCCATCGCCTCAACGATAGGCACAGCTCGAGGGACGACGCACGGGTCGTGCCTGCCCTTACCTTGCATTTCGGTAGCATTGCCGTCTTTATCAATCGTCGGTTGAGATTGCATGATGGTCGCCACTGGTTTGAAGGCAACCTTGAAGTAAATGTCCATTCCATTGGAAATACCACCCTGAATGCCACCGCTATGATTGGTTTTGGTAGTTCCATCTGCATTATAGAGATCATTGTGGTCGCTGCCCAGCATCTCGCTGCCCGCAAAGCCACTACCATACTCAAAACCTTTTACCGCATTAATGGAGAGCATCGCCTTGCCCAGATCTGCATGCAGCTTGTCAAATACTGGCTCGCCCAGCGATGCGGGAACATTCTGTATCACGCAACTAACCACACCACCTATGGTATCACCGGCCTTGCGCACCTGCATGATTTTGTCCTCACACGCTTTCGCGAAAGCGGAATCTGCGCACCGTACTGCATTGTTCTCAATCTCGTTGAAATCAAGTTCAGTATACGGTTTATCCAGCTTCAAGTCGCCCACAGCGCTTGTAAATGCTGTAAAGTGAATATGGGAAAGTAATTGTTTTGCGATCGCGCCAGCGACTACCCGGCAAGCGGTCTCACGGGCGCTGCTACGGCCACCACCACGGTAATCGCGGGTACCATATTTGTCCGTATACGTCTTGTCTGCATGGCTGGGACGGTAACTATCGGCAATATGGGAATAATCTTTTGACTTCTGATTCTCATTGACAATCTGAAATCCTATGGGTGTTCCCGTGGTCACGCCTTCAAAGATACCGGACAAAAATTCTACAGTATCTGATTCCTTACGCTGGGTAACGATCTTGCTTTGTCCTGGCTTGCGCCTATCCAGGTCTCGCTGGACGGCATCAAAATCTAACTTAATACCGGCTGGGCAGCCATCGATGATCCCACCTATCGCCAGTCCATGGGACTCACCAAAGGTGGTCAACTTAAAAACTTGTCCAAATGTATTTCCTGCCATAGGAAACAAATATAAGGTTTGGTGCGCTTATAAATTAACAGGGTGTTAAGTTTTAGGAATGGTGTCTTAGAACATTATATTTGAAAAAATAATCACCTCGATGCAAAGAATTTTAGGGTTAATAGTATTTATCAGCATTAGCTGCTGGACTGCAGACGCTCAGTTAAGTAAGGAAACGAATAACAAGGACATTAAATTATTGGAAAAAAGTAAGAGAGCCTATGCCAATCAAGATTTCGAAAAAGCAAAGGAATTCATGATGAAATGCCTAGAATCTGATGGCCTTAACAGTCAAGGCTATGTGTATCAGATTTTAGGTGACATAGAATTTGCGATGAAAGATTTTGAAGCTGCGATAAAGGCATATAATGAATCTGCTAAAAATCTGGGTACAGAGGAAATTACACTTGCAAAATCTAAAATTGGTATTGACCGATCCACCGCCAGGATATCATATAAAAAAGAAATTGCCGATAGAAAAAGAAAAAAAACAGAAAGGGAAGAAAATAGGAAATCAAAAGGTCAGGATACCGTTATGTCTACAGGTGCCAGCTTTAGTTTAATCGAACAGGTACCTATTTATCCTGGTTGCGAGGCTGGCTTATCCAATAAGGAACATAAATCGTGTATGCAAAGTAAAATTACGGAGCACGTTTCTCAAATCTTTCAGACCTCAATGGCTAGTGTTGCTGGTATTGGAGGAACAGTCAAAATCAGTACAGAATTCAAAATTGATAAGGAAGGTAACATCGCTCAGGTTCATGCGATTGCTGTCAACCCCATTCTAGAACACGAAGCAATTCGTGTGGTAAAATTCTTACCTCAAATGAAACCTGGCCTGCAAAAAGGAAAACCTGTGAATGTGATTTATGGTTTGCCCATCATTTTCGAAACAAAACGATAATCTGCTCAAACCAAATCATACTCTGGATAAGTCTGCATTAGATATTCCTCCGCACGCTTTGGAATCTCGATGGCCATGATATATAAGAACAGATAAAAGCTGCAAATAAATATACTCAAAGCTACAATCCAAAGGTTGTGCATCAGGGAGATATCTTCAATACCATTGAAAATATTGAAAAAGTGCATGAGCAAGATGGCAAAACCTCCAATCGCTCCCTGATTGTAGATAATTTCCTTAAACAACCATTTTTTCTCATTCTCCTCTTTCTTGATCTTTAGTTGCCTGCGTCGGATAAAAATGGCAGCTATAAATAAAAGTGCCAGACCAATAATGGCGCCTACGAACAACTCATCTGAGATCGTGGAATATTTCAAAACGAAATAGGTCAAAAGAACGGCTAGACTTAAACTCAAGACCTTAGGCACTTTCATATAATCAACAAAGTGGTACCACACCATTTTGCCATATTTTCTACCCATGGCCTTTTGCCGCTGTTCAACAACATGCATAAATCCAAAAACGCCAAATTTCTTAAATTCCCTATCCCGCGCCTGTTCAAACGTAATGCCTGGATGTTTTTCCCATTGCCGCTCTATACCGTTGGCCATATGGTCCACCAGCTCGGTCTGCAAGTCGTAAAACTCTACAAAATGCTGCCTAGTGAAGATGTACAATGACTGGATATGATCATCTGATAACTGTTGCATCAATAACTAAATTTAGGGTCAAACAATTGTTGCATGGTGGCCATATATTCCTGCAAGGCTGCGAGTTGGCCAACCCTTTCCTTCTCACCGGACTTGGTGATTTTATAATATTTTCTAATTCGTTTCCCGACCTTCTCTACTTCTACCGTGAGAAAATCATCTGCTTCTAATTTGTGCAGGACGGGATACAGCGCACCTTCCTTAATATGTAGCGTCCCATTGGTTTTTTCTTTCACCTTCTGGGTGATTTCGTAACCATACATCCGCCCTTCGGACTCCAATAGCTGGAGAACGATGGCGACAAGATTGCCTCTATATAAAGATGTTTTGGACATACCTATGTAACTTAGGTATAAATGTAGGTTTTAGTTCGCTTTCGCGAAAGCGAAATTTCAAATAAAATTATCCACCAATAAAATTTGATCTAACAAATGGAAACGCGCAATATCCCATCCTCATCGATGGACTCCAACTTTACTTGCTGCAATAGATTGACCAATTCTGGATTGTAATACGTTTTTACCTTCACGTAGTTTTCCGTAAAACCATGAATAAATCCTTCCTTATTCTCTGCTTCCCAAAGTACTGTTTTTTGCTTGCCCAATTGGCTTTCATAAAACGCACGGCGCTTTTTGACGGATAGACCGCGCAGCATTTTGGAACGCTTTTTACGCACATTCATGTCTATAACTCCGTCCATGACCGCAGCTTCCGTATCGTCACGTTCTGAATAGGTAAAAACGTGCAAGTAGGAAATATCCAGATCGCTCAGGAATTTGTAGGTGTCCATAAAATGATTGTCGGTCTCGCCTGGAAATCCTACGATGACATCCACACCTATACAGCAATCAGGCATGGTTTGCTTGATGCGGGACACGCGATCCACGTATAACTCGCGGTTGTAACGACGCTTCATTTTGCCCAGCAACTCATTATTCCCAGATTGTAGCGGGATGTGGAAATGCGGGACAAAAGCACGCGATTGGGAAACCAAGTCAATGGTTTCATTTTTCAAAAGATTGGGCTCAATGCTGGAAATGCGTAACCGCTCGATACCTTCCACTTTGTCAAGTTCTGTTACAAGATCGAGGAAAGTATGGGCATGGCGTTTATTGCCGAATTCTCCCTTACCGTAATCGCCTATATTGACACCCGTTAGGACAATTTCCTTGATATCCTGCGCTGCTATGTCGCGGGCATTCTGCAATACGCTCGCCATGGTATCACTGCGCGATATTCCTCTCGCTAGCGGGATGGTGCAATAGGTACACTTATAATCACAACCATCCTGGACTTTCAAAAAAGCTCTCGTGCGGTCACCTATGGAATAGGAACCCACGTAAAAATCGGCTTCATCTATTGCA
Source organism: Flavobacteriales bacterium (assembly GCA_038258985.1). GTDB lineage: Bacteria > Bacteroidota > Bacteroidia > Flavobacteriales > Flavobacteriaceae > Nonlabens. The sequence goes on along the minus strand of JBBSPH010000102.1, from coordinate 663 downwards.
CAGCTATGGATTTGTGCCGGCTCATCTTTAGATAATTGGTTGATATAGTCAGTTATCTTGAACTTTTCACTTGCACCCAGCACAAGGTCAACGCCGTCAACAGCAGCAAGCTCTTCTGGTTTAAGCTGCGCGTAGCAACCTATGGCAATGGTAAAAGCGTCTTTATTTACCTTTTGCGCTTTTTTGACAATCGATTTGAAGCGCTTGTCGGCGTTTTCAGTCACGCTGCAGGTGTTGATAACATAAATATCTGCTGCCTCTTCAAACTCTTTGCGCTCGTAACCCTGTTTATCAAAATCACGCGCAATCGTGCTCGTCTCGCTAAAATTGAGCTTGCAGCCCAGCGTGTAAAAGGCAACGGATTTCTTGTCAGTGACTGCGTTCATAGGATTTTTCCAGTTTGCAAAGATACCCAGTCTCGCCAGAGCTAGAAAATTTTACCGTAGCATATTATTTGGATAAAACATATTGGTATTTCGCTTTCAAGGAGTTTACGACGACGAAGTTCACAATGAGCTTGTCGAATGGCGAAAGCGAACAAACCACCAGCTATCGCAACATTCAGGATTCCATTTTATGCCAGCGTAACCAGTATCTTTGCCGCCGATGAAATGGGCACTCTCTATTCTAATTCTATGCATTCTTGCAACGGGCTGTGCAGAT
>JBBSPH010000101.1:0-7963 GCA_038258985.1 Flavobacteriales bacterium | reverse complement strand
TCAATTCTGGATGCTCTTGAATCGCCTCAGAAATAGAACAGAAAATAATGCCTTTCTCCGCTAGCGTTTTCTTGAATGTCGTGGCAACAGAAACGGAATCCATCACGATATCTACCGCAACACCGGTAAGCATTTTTTGCTCATCAATGGAGATTCCAAGTTTCTTGAAGGTCTCCAGCAATTCTGGATCAACCTCATCAAGACTATCTAGTTTAGGCTTTTTACTTGGTGCAGAGTAATAGGATATTGCCTGTAGATCTGGCTTTTCATAATGAACATTTGCCCACTCTGGCTCGTGCTGCGATACAAAATGACGGTAAGCCTCTAGACGCCACTCTGTCATCCATTGCGGCTCATTCTTTTTGGCACTTATCATACGCACCACATCTTCGCTTAGGCCTACGGGAATTGTATCAGACTCAATATCTGTATAGAATCCGTATTTGTACTCTTTGTTTTCGAGTTCCTTTTCTAATTGTTCTTCAGTATATTTTGCCATGTCGCTTATTCAATATTATTGGTTTGAGGTTCAAGATTTTGAACTCCAGTGCTATTCTTTTGATTGCCCAATAGCTTTTGGCGTGTTCGCTTTCGTACTTCGACTAAGCTCAGCACAAATTTCTTTTAGTTCGCTTTCGCGAAAGCGAACTAAAAGAAATTCTTTATCAATCTGTACTTACAACGAAAAACTCTCGCCACAACCACAAGTTCTCTGTGCGTTTGGATTATTGAAAACAAATCCTTTACCGTTTAATCCACCGCTAAATTCTAGCGTGGTTCCCACTAAATAAAGAAAGCTGCGCTTGTCAACCACAATGCGCACCTGATTGTCCTCAAAAACCTTGTCTGTATCCACCGTGGTTTTATCAAAAGTCAAATCGTAGGAAAGACCACTGCAGCCGCCGCTTTTTACTCCTACCCGAACAAAATCTTTATCGATCGCATAACCCTCCTCGCTCATGAGCGTGGTAAGTTTGTTTTTTGCGGTTTCGGAAACGTTAATCATAGTGTTGCTCGATTAAATAAATGTGTACAAAGGTACGATACAAACCACGGTAAGCGCTAGGATGCCATGAGAATCTCATATAGTGATATGTGCAAAGGCTATGCCGTGAAGCGCTTATGACAGTTATGTGGTGCAAGCCAAATTATAGCCGTAATTTTGCGGCATGATTGAAGATAAAAATCCATTGAGAACACCGGTTGAGCAGTTGGGCGAATTCGGTCTGATTGACCATATCACCAAGAATTTTGAGATCCAAAATTCCAGTACTATTAAGTCTATAGGCGATGACGCGGCCGTTGTAAAGTTTGAGAAGCATACGGTAATAACAACCGATATGCTGGTGGAAGGTATTCATTTTGACCTGAGCTATGTGCCATTAAAGCATTTGGGCTATAAATCGATAATGGTCAATCTGTCAGATGTATATGCCATGAATGCGGTCGCAACCCAAGTAACAGTTTCCATTGCGATCTCCAACCGCTTTCCGGTTGAGGCGGTGGAAGAATTGTATGATGGAATTGCAATGGCGTGCAAAAATTACAACGTAGACTTGATAGGTGGTGATACGACCGCTAGTACAAGTGGTCTGATTATTTCGGTCACTGCAATTGGAGAGCAGGACAAGGATAAGATTGTGTATAGAAATGGTGCCAGCGATGGAGATTTGTTGGTGGTTTCTGGCGATGTGGGTGCCGCCTATATGGGGTTACAGATTTTAGAAAGAGAAAAGGCAGTTTTCAAGGCTAACCCAAACAGCCAGCCCGATATCGAGGCCTATAGTTACTTGATCGAGCGTCAACTCAAACCTGAGGCACGCAAGGATATTTCTAAATTATTGGCGGAGCTGGACGTGCATCCTACGAGCATGATTGATGTGTCTGATGGGCTAAGTTCAGAGATGATCCATCTGTGCAAGCAGTCTAAAGTAGGTATGAAATTATACGAGGATAAAATCCCTTTAGACCCTACCGTTATTAGCGCTTGTGAAGAATTCAATCTTGACAGCACTACAGTTGCTTTGAGTGGCGGTGAAGATTATGAGTTGCTATTTACCATCAAGCAAGAAGACTTTCCAAAAATCAAGGCAAATCCTAGTTTGTCTATCATAGGTCATGTGCTACCGCAAGCTGATGGTATACATCTGGTTACACGTGGCGGTGAACAAGTAGCCATCAAAGCGATGGGCTGGAATAGTTTTGAGAATTAGGCAGCGGTTGCTTTAACCATCGCCGTTCTTAAATGCCTTTTGCGCGCGAGTTGTCCCAGTGATCTATTGATGCGCTCGTAAATATCATTTAGCGGGACGATTTCTCCATAAATGTTATTGGTGACCTGTTTACCGCAGGTGGTGAAGCAAAGTTCATTGATTCGCTCATTGACTACATGCGATATTTCCATGTCATGTCCTTTGAAGAAGCAACGACTACTTTTTAGTGGATTGTATTTTTGAACCATAAACCAGTTTAACAATTAACAATATGTTAAATGTAAATATAGTTATGCACAAAACGTGGATAAACGATCAAGTTATTCGATAAATTGCATAATTCTTGTCAATTTTAGAGGATGAGTTACAATACTCATGTGTCCAGCGTCCATTTTGTAACCTTCTACTTTTAGCAGTTCTAATTCCAACTGAACCGTTTCTACTGGTATAATGGCATCCTGCTTTCCGTAAATGTAATGAACAGGAAAATTTGAGGTAACTAGTTGTTCCAATTGGGATTCCCTATCCCGCATGGCGACAAGTGCATGAATGATAGCGTCACCTGTCATGTGCATCGCACCAGATTTCATGGCGGTTATTTCTTCTTCAAATTCCTGCCTTTCGCTCTCTGTAAATAAGTTGCCTACAGCCATGCTCACAAACGCATCTGGAAATCTTTTTACCAGTTCAATAGCCCTATCGCGTTGCAACCGCCTGCTCGCCGGGTCTCCCTCTGCGCAGCTATTGATCAAATGGAGCGATGCTATTTTTTCTGGGTACGCTTTCGCGAAAGCGCAACCCACATAACCACCCATACTATGGCCCACAAAATGCACGTCGTCAATCTGATTTTCTTGCAAGACTTTATTGATGGACGCAGCTATTTCTGTAATAGTGTATGACTTATTGATAGAGCAGATACCGTGTCCCGGCAATTCCACAAGTAGAATCTGGTGAGAATTTTTAAAATGATCGACCACCGGGCTCCATTGGGCAGAACTACCCAGAAACCCATGTAAAAAAAGAATGGTTTTACCGGAATTTGGGATCAATTTGTAGGCGAGCTCCATCATAAGGAATATAAAGACAAAGGTAGTTTCTAATCAAACAATGGTTTTAATACCGGATTTTCTCTAATACCTTTGACGTCCTACCATTTTTATATATGATCCAATTTTTCAGTTTTCTTTTAAATAGCACGGCGAGAATTTTACCCAGCTGGAACGGTAAGATTGCATTTAACCTCATGTGCAGGGTAAAGCGAGTGCACAAGGAAAACATTCCCAATTCATTCTTGGATGCTGCGACAACCACAAAGTTAATAATCGATGGTTATGAGGGAACAGTTTATAAATTGGGTAACGGCGTTAAGAAAATTCTATTTCTGCACGGCTGGAAAAGCCACAGTGCGCGATGGGCGCCTGTTGTTCATTTACTGGACCTGCAAGAATATACCTGTTATGCACTGGATGCACCAGCGCATGGCCGCAGTGCGGGCGATTCCCTTCAACTAGAAATCTATAGAAAGCTAGTCGTCCAGATCATGGCAAACGCAGGCGGGTTGCATGCGATAGTTGCGCATTCTTTAGGTGGATTAGTTACTGCATATGCTTTTTTACTAGATCCAGGTATTCCTGTCAACCGGTTTATCATTACTGGTGCGCCAGCAGGCATGGATTCTATTTATGGATTCTTCCAACATATGGTAAAACTCAATCATACTGTAATAAACAATATGGACAGGTATATTTCTAAAAATGTAACTGGAATGGAACCATCTGCAATTACATTGGATTCATTTTTTGAAAAGTTGGAAAAACCGCTACTTGTTATTCACGATAAGGACGATAAAATTTGCCCAATTGAACCCTTAAAGCAAGCGGCCGCCACAAATCCAGGTATAGAAACCTACTTTACCGACGGGTTGGGACACGATTTGAAATCCACAGAGGTTTTTGCTAGAATTGTTTCCTTTTTAGAAGCTTAGCCAGTTGCTGATGATTAATCATTAGTTTTGAAAAAAACCCGAATTGACAATTCCAACTACTGCCTTTGAACAATATACTGTAGGTTTTTACAACCTAGAAAACCTATTCGATTATAGCAGGGACGAGCATATTCTGGACAAGGATTTTACTTCCTTGGGAAAAAACGTGTGGACTAAAAATCGTTACGACAAAAAGCTCCAGAATTTGAGCGATGCCATCAGCAAGATAGGCTACGAGTTTACGGGCAAACTACCAGCTGTACTAGGCGTCGCCGAGGTAGAGAATAAAAAGGTTCTGAACGACCTAATCAACCAGCCCAAACTTAAGGATCATGGTTTTGACTATGTCCACTTCAACAGTCCGGATGAGCGAGGCATCGATGTCGCCCTATTGTATAGAAAGACTGTTTTTGAGGTGATTCACGCAGAACCAGTAATGCTTTTGATCCATGATCCCGAAGGCAAGCGGGATACCACCAGGGATATTCTATACGTCAAGGGTGATCTAGCGGGTACTACTCTCCATATATATGTCAACCACTGGCCCTCCCGCAGGGATGGACATGGCACGACGGAATATAAACGCGATATAGCTGCCCAACAGCTTATTCAACATATAACGAAGATGGATCCTGCTGGCAACAGGATGAAAAAACAGGATAAAGACAATACGTTTGTGATTGTCATGGGCGATTTTAATGACGATCCAGAAAATGATAGCATCAAACTAGGAATACTGCCCAACGGTTTTGACAATATCACCGCGCCGTTAAAGAATTTTCACCGTGGGTCGCTCAACTACCATTCAAAATGGAACCTGTTTGACCAGATAATGGTGAGCGAGAACCTGCACAATGATATTCCAAACGACCTTTATGTGCACAAAGCAGATATTTTTGATGACATCATGCTGCGCCAATGGAAGGGAAAATACCGCGGCCAACCATCTAGGACGTTTTCAGGCAGGCACTATACCGGTGGCTTCAGCGATCATTTTCCGGTGTATGCTGTATTGCGGCGCAATTAGATAGTTAAAAAGCGGTTGTGTAACGTACTATTTTTGAGAGATGATTCGCTTTCGCGAAAGCGAACTATACATACTTTCAATTGCTCGATATCGTTACGTCATCTAGCTCGAAAGTACCGTTAGTATTGCTGGTTCTACCGCCCACCAGTTCACTGCCCACATATTTGAATGCAATCGCACCCAAACCCGTCACGCAATCCAGCGATACGTTTCCTGAACTGTAAAACCGGTTCGCGGGATCGTTTTTCCCTGCAATTCTAGCACCCGCTATGGGCAACCAGTCAGCACGAGGAACACCTGCGGCAGTCCCATCCCAGTTATTTGAAAATAGAATTTCTAGACGGGCATCATCCACAAATTCTGTTGAGGTGAAAAATTCGAGAACCTCACCCGTTTGAGACTCAAAATTAATCCTGGGAGTAATCAACCATGCAACCGAATTCTCATTTCCAGAACCGAAGGTGTTTGCCCTTGTCGCGCGGCTGTTGGTAAATGGATCAAGGTAATTCTGCCAGAAAATAGTTCCATTTTCTATATAATTGACCCATCCTGCCGGCGTGGTCGCACGGTTGTTTATTCCGGTGCTAAAATTTTCACGCAAAAGGATATTGCTGCCAGGTGCGCTTGCAGATTCACAGGAAACCACGTCGAACATACACCTGGTGGCTGAATCAAAATTGAAGTTCTCTGGACTATTTGAGTTCAGCACAAAATTTGTTCCCGTAAAATCCTTTGATACGATAGCATCCACGGATCCGCCACCAGTGGGTATTCTTAATGCTTTGAAATCTGCAAATGTGGAAGTCTGATAGATAAGTGGCACGCTGAAAAAATTCTCGCAGGTGCGTAAAAGTCGGTTACCATCAAAGGTATCTCCCAACTCTGACGCAAAGGTTTTGTTGAGTTCTGAATCTTGAAACTGCACATTTATAACACGAACCCATTGATTCAATTGGTTTTGATTGACTTGGGAAAGGGCAATTTCCTTCGGAATAATGGGTAGGGTTTCCTCATCGCGCAGGATAAAGCGATCTACGATGGAGGTTGGAATGGCATCTAGATCATTACCTACACCCAAGGCGTAAACACCACTAGCTTCTCCTAGCGATAAACCTTCCAGCTTGATGTAGACCCTTCTACCAAATTCAAACCTCGTGAACAAGGGCGACACATCTATTTTAATATTGAGTCCAATGGTGGGGTTTTCAGATTTGTCCTGTATGATCAACTCCTTGAAAAAATTCCCACCCTCATCGCTGGAGATTACGAACCCTTCAATAAAACCCGCACCTTCCTCGAACTTTATGGGCACTTGTGGACGGCCGGCGAACGTAGTATTGTATTGATTTACGATAGCTTGAATATCGATCAACCCTTCTGGAGCATCAACGATGACCTGACTTGTATCTGGAACTTCAAAATCATCGTCTTCTACACAGGAATATGTAGTGATCAGTAGTATTAGAAAGGCAAAGTAATAAATGAACTTATTCATTTTCGCATTATTTATGGAGTAGATCATAGCTCTAAAATCTAAGGTAAACATTGAGGTAGTAGGTAGTCCCATTGCCGTAAAAATAGCGTGGTGCAAAAACCTCTGTTGGATTATTCTTATCATCGCGTACAGATCTAAAATTTGAATTACGCGACTGTTCAAAACCACCCGTTCTATATTCTTGATTAAACACGTTATTGATCGTTGCAAAAAAACCGAAGTACTTGTTATCAATCCTCCACGATTTCCCGCCTATCACGTTGACGATCATATAGTCTTCAAATTGTTCCTGCTGTAGCAATTGTCTTGCAAGTTCTGGATCGTAATCTGTAAATGGTTGCCCGTCGAAGTCCAGAGCAAAATTATCTGACCTTGTCAAATTGCTAATGTCTGCATATGCATTGGCAAAATAATTTACCGTTACACCCACATTCCAGTATTCTGGATCACGGTATTCAAAACCTATTTGAGCCGCTGTTTCTGGACCACCGGCGACGTGCAGATTCTCTAGTTTAGTAGTTCCATCACCAAAAGTCAATCGTCCAGGAAAATCGTCGCTGGTCAGATATAAATCTGGATTGTTGGTGTAGACATTTTGACCTACAGCAGCAGCACCTTTGATATTTATGGTAGGTGTAATTTGATATTCTATACCTAGCTCAACACCCATGTTGCGACGCTCAATATTTGTAAGTACTTCCTGTACAAAAGCAGCACCATCATCGCTGGGCAAACCTGTTAGATCCTCTGTAAAATAGAAGCCTAGATCATTCTCATCTTGAAATCCAAGGTAATAACCTGTCAACCGCATTTTAACGATAGGCGACCTGTAAATGTAGCTGGCGTCAAGGCTGTAGGTTGTACTAGATTCAATACCGTCTACTATATCATTATTTTGCCGTGCATTGACAAAGGTATTTCTGATGTAAGGCGCTTTAGAAATATAGGCCGCGTTGAAGTCCAAAAGATTCAGACCATTAATTTTATACGTGGCTCCACCTTTAATTCCAAAATCTGTAAAGTCAACTTTCTCGCTTTTGCCAAAGGAGGCGTTCCCTAGAAAGTTCCCGTTTTCATACTGGCCATCGCGTTGATAAGCCGTTCTAATCACACTACCGGCAAAGAAAAAATCGATTTTGTTTGTTTTGAACTGTGTTTGTGCAAATGCAGATGCAACATCAGCCTTGATCTCATAATTATACTTGTACCGATCGCCTTCAGTCACTATCCTATTCGTGTTT
>JBBSPH010000100.1:0-7984 GCA_038258985.1 Flavobacteriales bacterium | reverse complement strand
TAACCTGCGCGAACAAACTACCGCCACCTGGTCAGAGACCGTTTACTTTACCATCAAGAATGGGAAGTTGAGTATGGCAAAAAAGGAGAAAACCGAACCTGTTCGAAAAACAATTGAGGTCAATGCTTCCTAATATTGTAAGGTTACTGTGGATGTATCCGCTTTCGCGAAAGCGAGCCTATCTACAGCAACAGAATTATCATTGGGAATCAAACCTTCCGTGATTATCAATCAAATGGGCAATAATTAAAAAGGCGATTCTATCGAATCGCCTTTTGATTGAAATGAATAAATTCCTAGAATTGATCCATTAATTCAAATCGGTCAAGATTCATCACCTTCGTCCATGCGGCTGCAAAATCGTGTACAAAACGCTCCTGCGCATCGCTGCTGGCGTATACTTCCGCAATTGCGCGCAATTCAGAATTGGATCCGAAAATTAGGTCTGCTCGTGTGCCTCTCCATTTTTTGTTGCCCGTTTTTCTATCAGTTCCATCAAACAACAACTCTGATGATGATGCGGCTTTCCATGTTGTTCCAAGATCAGTAACGTTGATAAAGAAATCGTTGGTCAATTGCCCTTTTCTATCTGTAAACACGCCGTGGTCTGAGTGGTCATAATTAGCTCCCAAGACACGCAAACCTCCCAACAGCACCGTCATTTCTGGAACGGATAAAGTGAGTAAGTTAGCACGGTCTATAAGTAATTGTTCTGCAGTTGCCTGCTGCCCACTCTTCATATAATTTCTGAAACCGTCTGCCTTAGGCTCCAAATATCCAAATGAATCAACTTCTGTTTGCTCTTGCGAGGCATCAGTACGTCCAGCAGTAAATGGTAGGTCGATATTGAATCCAGCATCTGCTGCTGCCTTTTCCACAGCGGCCGTTCCCGCGAGCACGATCAAATCTGCCATGGAAACCTGTTTGTTGTCGCTGCGTGATCCATTGAAGTTGTCTTGAATGGTTTTAAGTGCGTTCAAGACTTTATGCAACTGCTTTGGGTTGTTGACTTCCCAATGGTTTTGAGGCGCCAGTCGTATGTGCGCGCCATTTGCTCCACCACGCTTGTCGGAATCCCTGTAAGTGGATGCAGATGCCCAAGCGACTGAAACCAATTCCGCTACCGATAAACCTGTATCTAGGATCACATTTTTAAGGCGAGTCACCTCATCACTATTGATGAGCTCGTGATCCAGTGCTGGAATCGGGTCTTGCCAGGTAAAATCCTCGGCAGGAACATCAGGGCCTAGATAACGGGATTTTGGCCCCATGTCACGGTGGGTTAGTTTGAACCACGCTTTCGCGAAAGCGTCATCGAGATCTGCTGGATTTTCTAGGAAATGTTCTGAAATCTTGCGGTATTCTGGATCCATTTTGAGTGCCATATCTGCCGTGGACATCATGAGTTGCTGATTTTTACTGGCATCACCCGCTTGTGGCGCCATCATCGCGTTAGAGGCAACGGTAGGTTTCCACTGGTGAGCGCCGGCGGGACTTTTAGTCAATTCCCAATCGTAACCCAACAATACCTTGAAATAATCGTGGTCCCATTGGGTAGGATTGGGAGTCCATGCACCTTCCAGTCCACTAGTGATCGCATCATCCAGAACGCCCGTTTTGTAACTATTCTTCCAGCCCATGCTCATTTGCTCGATTCCTGCGCCTGCGGGTTCGATACCTACATGCTCTCCAGGATCTGCAGCACCATGAGCTTTACCAAACGTGTGCCCACCAGCTGTCAAGGCAACTGTTTCCTTATCATTCATCGCCATGCGACCGAAGGTCAAGCGTATATCGTACGCAGATCCTAGCGGGTCTGGATTTCCATTAGGTCCTTCTGGATTGACATAAATTAATCCCATGTGGGTCGCTCCCAGCGGGCTTTCTAGCTCTCCAGTAGCATACCTGGCTTCGTTGCCCATCCATTCCGTTTCGGATCCCCAATAGATATCTTGTTCTGGTTCCCAAACATCGGCACGACCACCTGCAAAACCTAGGGTTTTAAAGCCCATGGATTCCAGCGCCATGTTGCCTGCAAGGATCATTAAATCTGCCCAGGAAATTTTCTGCCCATATTTTTTCTTGATATCCCATAAAAGCAGTCGTGCCTTATCTAAGTTACCGTTATCTGGCCAACTATTAAGAGGTGCAAATCGCTGGTTACCAGCACCTGCGCCACCGCGTCCATCACCTATGCGATAGGTTCCCGCGCTGTGCCACGCCATACGTATAAACAATCCTCCATAATGCCCATAATCTGCCGGCCACCAGTCCTGGGAATCGGTCATGAGATTTTTGAGGTCGGTTTTTAAAGCCTCTAGATCAAGGCTTTTAAATGCCGTGGCATAATCAAAATCGGCTCCCATGGGATCGGATTTTGGAGCGTTTTGCCTTAAAATATTTAATTTGAGGGAATTGGGCCACCAGTCGCTATTGACAGTTCCCATTCCTGCAGTATTTGACGGCGCACCGCCCATGAATGGACATTTTGCCGCTGCCTCTGATTCATTGATATCCCAAACATTTGAGTTTGCTGCACCCTTGTCGCTGTGTGTCTTGCCTTCCATAAGATTTAAATTTTGAAACGATCCTAAAGATATTTGAAATAGCAGTGACACGGTAAGATGTTCAAACGAAATTTACAAACGTATTATAGTTAAAATCTATTTATACGCCTATCATCATTGCTTATATTGATTGATACATCATCTAAAATTGATTACTTCGCATTGTCTAAGTCCTTTTTTTACTTAATATTTATTTGGTGTTCCGCTTTCGCGAAAGCGAAATTCCCGCAAATATCTACACCTTACCCATATTGCAATTTCCTAGCAACTACCGTATTTTTACTCTATGACAGAAGTTGCCGTAAAAGACGAAAACAAGCGTATAGCCAAGGAATACAAGGGATTGTTGCGCATAAGTTACCAGGCACTGTCTGATGACGATAAGAAGCTGATACGCAAGGCTTTTGATCTAGCGGTTGAGGCTCACGCACCACAGCGTCGCAAGTCTGGCGAGGCGTATATCTTCCATCCTATCGCGGTGGCCAAAATTGTTGCCAAGCAAATAGGCCTGGACGCCACTGCCATTGCTGCCGCGTTATTGCACGATGTGGTGGAGGATACGAAATTTACCCTCGCAGACATTGAGGAGCAATTCAATCCCACCATTGCTCTTATCGTGGACGGCTTGACGAAGATCATGCACCTGAAAAACGATGCGGATATTTCATCACAGGCAGAAAACTTCCGCAAGATGTTGTTGACGCTCAATGATGATGTGCGGGTAATTATTATTAAAATAGCTGACCGCCTGCACAACATGCAAACCATGGACAGCATGCCACCTGCAAAACAGGTAAAGATAGCCAGCGAGACGCTATATATCTATGCTCCCATCGCGCACCGTCTAGGATTGTATAACATCAAAACCGAGTTGGAAGACTTGGGTTTAAAATACACTGAACCGGAAGTCTTTATGGACATTCAGCAATCCATCAAGGAAAGCAAGGAGCAGCAAACAGAATACATCCAGCAATTCAGCGGGATCATCGACGCAAGTCTAAAAAAAGAAGGCCTGGAATACCAGATCAAGGGAAGACCTAAATCGGTTTTTTCCATACGCCGCAAGATGTTGAAACAAAATGTGAGTTTTGACGAGGTGTATGACAAGTTTGCGGTGCGCATCATATTCCGCAGTGATCGGGCAAACGAGAAATTCCTTGCTTGGAAAATCTACAGCGTGGTTACTGATCACTTTAGACCTAATCCCGTGCGATTACGGGACTGGATTAGTTCGCCTAAATCCACTGGTTATGAAGCATTGCACATAACGGTAATGGGCCCTGACGGTCGCTGGGTAGAAGTGCAGATACGTAGTGAACGCATGCATGAGATTGCTGAAAAAGGATATGCAGCACACTATAAATACAAACAAGGCACAGCAGAGGACGGTCTGGACGAATGGCTCAACCGACTTCAGGAAGCACTGGAAAATTCTGAGTCCAATGCCATTGATTTTGTAGAGCAATTTAAACTCAACTTATATAGCAAGGAAATTTTTGTCTTTACTCCCAAAGGCGAACTCAAATCGTTACCCAAGGGTGCTACGCCATTGGATTTTGCCTTTGCCATCCATACAGAAGTTGGGCTGCATACCCGTGGAGCAAGAGTCAATGGTAAACTAGTACCGCTATCGCACACCCTAAATAGTGGTGATCAAGTTGACGTAATTACCAGTGAAAATCAAAAACCAACCAAAAACTGGTTGGATTACGCCACTACTGCCCGTGCACGTTCGAAAATAAAGAGCGCACTCAAGGACGATCAAAAAGACATGGCAGATGAGGGAAAAGTCATCCTCATTAGAAAGCTCAAATCCCAGAAAATCAAGCTGGACGAGAATACGGTCAATGAAATGGTCACCTATTTCAAGATGAAAACCAGTCAGGACCTCTTCTATCGCGTTGGTATAGGTAGTATTGACAACAAGATGATCAAAGAATATGCAAGTAGCCGCAGCAACGCGCTTTACACCTTCTTCAAAAATAAGATGCGCAAGGCTCCAGATAATGCAGATTTGCACAAGGAAGAAGTCACGCAGAAATACGATGAATTGGTATTTGGTAAAGAACAGCAACAGCTGGATTACACCCTATCCCAATGCTGCAACCCAATTCCTGGCGATTCGGTTTTTGGATTTACTACAGTTAGTGAGGGCATCAAAGTCCATAAAAACAACTGTCCCAACGCGATAAGCCTGCAAAGCAAATATGCTTACCGTATTATTTCGGCCAAATGGATTGATTCCTCGCAGAAGGAACACCGTGCAGATATACAGTTGACAGGTATCGACCGCATGGGATTAGTACAGGAAATCACCCAATTGATCTCCCAAAATATGCACGTCAATATTAGAAACATTAGTTTTACCAGCGATGATGGTGTATTTACAGGTCAGATTACCGTGGTAGTTCCCAACATCAATATGCTAACAAAACTGATGCAGAACCTCAATAAGATTAACGGCATCGACAAAGTCACCAGATCCTAAAACCATGAGTGAAATTATTAACAATCTAGAGCGGGAACAGGGAATTGTACGTGATGTTTTTACCCAATTTTTAAGCAATAACAAGCACAGAAAAACGCCAGAGCGATACGCGATTCTGGATGAGATCTATGCCAGTGAGGAGCATTTTGATGTGGAGTCTTTATACACAAAGATGAAGGATCAAAACTACCGCGTGAGCCGTGCCACGCTTTACAATACGATTGAATTGCTACTCGATTGCGGGCTGGTGCGCAGGCACCAATTCGGGCAGAATCAGTCGCATTATGAAAAGTCCTATTTTGACCGTCAGCATGATCACCTCATTATACACGACACAAATGAGGTTATTGAGTTTTGTGACCCACGTATAGAGTCGATAAAAAAGACGATTGAAGAGGTCTTTGATGTGAAGATAACCAACCATTCTTTATATTTTTACGGCATCAAAAACACAACCGAAAACAACACATAATGGCAGTAGATTTATTGCTCGGTCTTCAATGGGGCGACGAGGGAAAAGGAAAGATCGTTGACGTACTCACATCAAATTACGATATCATCGCAAGATTTCAGGGTGGACCCAACGCCGGTCATACGCTGGAATTTGATGGAATCAAACACGTCTTACACACCATTCCCAGTGGTATTTTTCATAAAGAAGCGATCAACATTGTCGGTAATGGCGTTGTCATAGATCCAGTAATATTTAAAAAAGAACTGGACAATTTAAAGCAGTTCGATCTCGATATAAAAAAGGTATTGTTGCTTTCGCGAAAAGCGCACCTCATCCTACCCACCCACAGATTGCTGGATGCGGCAAGTGAGGCATCAAAAGGGAAAGCCAAAATAGGCTCGACTCTAAAAGGTATAGGACCAACCTATATGGACAAGACTGGCCGAAATGGTATACGCCTCGGTGATTTAGAACTACCTACTTGGAAAGAGAAATACCGCAACCTTGCCGACAAGCATGAAGCGATGATCGGTTTTCACGATGTGGAAATAGAATACAATCTGGAAGAATTGGAAAAGGAGTTTTTTGCCGCGGTAAAAGCGTTGAAAGAACTGACCTTTATTGATTCAGAAGAATACTTACAACAAGCACAACGCGATGGGAAAACCATCCTTGCAGAAGGTGCCCAAGGATCACTACTCGATATTGACTTTGGAACCTATCCATTTGTCACCTCTTCCAACACTACCGCTGCTGGCGCATGTACGGGATTAGGTGTTGCTCCTACACAAATCAAAGAAGTGTACGGGATTTTCAAAGCCTACACTACACGAGTCGGTAGCGGTCCATTCCCAACGGAATTAGACGATGACTACGGCAAGACCATGGCACGAGTCGGGAATGAATTTGGTGCTACCACTGGAAGACCGCGTAGGTGTGGTTGGTTGGATTTAGTTGCTCTACGTTATGCCTGTGAGATCAACGGCGTTACCCAACTCATGATGATGAAGGGCGATGTATTGAGTGGTTTTGATAATCTACAAGTAGCAACGGCGTACAAGTACCGCGGTGAAACCATTAAACACTTACCTTACAACATCGAGCCAGAAAATGTAGAACCTATCTATACCCAAATGAAAGGATGGAAGGAAGACCTGACCAAATTGCGTTCTGAAGAAGAATTTCCAAAGGAACTCAACGACTACATCAGCTTTTTAGAGAAGGAATTGAATATTCCCATCAAGATTGTGAGTGTCGGTCCAGATCGTGTTCAGACAATCCATCGCTAGTCGATTCCATCACTTTATCAGTTCAATGAAGCCTTATTGCCAGAATGAATCCGTAGCAATAACGGCTGGAAAGTAACTTCTAATCTCAATATCAATCATGTCCATTAAAACCAAAGTAGGCGTCACGCTCAAAGGAATGTTGATGGGCGCGGCAGATGTTGTTCCAGGAGTATCTGGTGGTACCATTGCTTTTATAACAGGTATTTATGAAGAGTTGATCAAGACGATTGATAATTTAAGTATCGGACTTTTTATAGATTTAAAGCGCATCGGATGGAAGGCGACAGTAACTAAATACAATCTAGGTTTCTTGATCGCTCTCTTATCGGGAATCGCCATTAGTGTTTTGAGTCTATCCAAGCTAATTACCTATTTACTGGAAACGTATCCGGTACTTGTTTGGGCATTTTTCTTTGGACTGGTGCTGGCGAGCGTTTTATACATAGGAAAACAGATATCCAAATGGAACTTTATTGTGGTGTTAGCCATCATTATTGGGACGGTGATTTCTTACTTAATAACCATTGCGGAACCTTTAGGTGCGCCTGATAGCTGGTGGTACCTCATCTTTTCTGGATTCATCGCTATCATAGCAATGATTCTTCCAGGTGTTTCTGGAGCCTTTTTATTGTTATTATTGGGCAGCTATAAAACTGTTTTGGGTTCAATAACGGGATTGCTAGAGGGCATAGTTGCTGGTGAGTGGACCACCGCGCTGCGCAGTCTGGGAAATCTAGCTCTGGTAGGTATTGGAGCAATTTTGGGACTTAAATTATTTTCCCGTGCACTTACGTGGTTGTTTGAGAACAAGGAAAATCTAACACTTGCGATCCTTACCGGATTTATGATAGGCTCACTCAATAAGCTGTGGCCATGGAAAGAAGTCTTAAGCACCAGAACAAATAGTGCCGGGTTGGAAGTTCCTTTTTTGGAACGCAGTATTTTACCTTCAAATTTTGAGGGAGATCCGCAAATTCTATGGGTCTGCGTACTTGTTGTTGTAGGATTTTTACTTATTCTTATACTAGAAAGATTTGCAGTTAAAAAACCAGTCTAGTGCGCCAACCTACCCGCAACCTAAGCGATAAATTCTACCTCGTTCTCAAAGGCACGGCAATGGGAACTGCTAACAAGGTTCCTGGAATCAGCGGTGGTGTGGTGGCATATGTGGCAGGATTTTACGAAG